>CAZMHW010000191.1:0-1542 GCA_964566105.1 uncultured Akkermansia sp. | reverse complement strand
AATTCTGGTAGTGTAGTAGATCAAATAAATAACAGGTATGTTGGATTTCATCATAGCTGGAGTCCGGCAGATACTATACTTCAGGAAGTCTTTCTGATCAAAGCGAACGTTACTACAAGTTACTCCTACACAATTTTGTATTCTCCATCCTTGCCAAATGGAGTCTTTCATAAAACCTTTTCGAAAGATATTTTTGTAAAAAAGGGAGACACACTGCTTGAAACGATCACCTACGAATAAAAGAATATTCTCGTTCTGCTTTTAGATCACTGCCTCCTTATTGTATCTACCTTTGTATTCTAAAGGAGAAATGCCCGTGATTCGTTTAAACACCTCTCTAAAAGCTTTTACGTCAGAGTACCCTACCTCGTACATGACCTCATGAACCGTTTTGCGGCTATTCTCCAGGGCCTTTTTTGCAGATTCTATTTTTACCCGTTGCACGTATTCAATGGGAGTATTGCCGGTGGCTTTAATAAAACGACGGTCAAAATTTCTTCTCCCCACCGAGAGTTTAGATGATAAATACTCCACGGAGATTTTTTCCGCCAGGTGATTTTCGATGTAGTCCTGCGCTTTTTTTACCATCGTATCTCCATGCTGCTTTTGGCCTTTAAAGATGATAAAACCTGCCTGACTTTTTCGGTCCATGTCAATTTGAAATACTTTGGAACAATAGATAGCGGTTTGCCGGTCGTAATATTTTTCTACCAGGTAAAGAATCAGATTAAGGAAAGAATACGCTCCACCGTTAGTATAAATCCCATTCTCATCGGTAATCAATTGATCGGCCTGAAGATCCACTTCCGGAAAACGCTGCCTGAAGTTCTCTGCCGCAGACCAATGCGTGGAACAACTTTTGCCATTGAGCAAACCCGAACTGGCCAGTAAAAAAGCACCCGTACAAATGCTGGCAATTTCAGCACCTTCTTTGTATTGTTTTGCGATCCAGTCAATCAGGCTCTTATTTTCGTTTACCGTTTTTTCATAGTTGTGATTTAAGGAAGGAATAATAATCAGGTTTGTTTTTGAAATAGCTGAAATGTGCGTATGCGGTTTTACACTAAAGAGTCCTTCATAAAAATCTACCTTTTTAGAAATACCTGCCAGTTGAATCTGAAAGACCTCTCTCCTACCGATGCTTTTGTAATACGCATTGGCCCGGGTAAAAATTTTATAAGCTCCAACAATGCTACTGAGATTGTTCTCTCCGTCCGGTACAAGAATGGTAAGCTGTTTCATGGATTCTTTTTTTTGTAAAGCTATAAAATACATTTGTCCAAATCAACCCGTCAAATAGTCTGTTTTACACCCCATCCACTCACTGTCCGGCCACTACCTTTGGCTTTTATGAACACTTCAGATTATAACACTTTAGTTAGACATCCATGAAAAAATCGGCTTTTTATTTTTTTATTTTATACATCAGTCTTAACTCCTGTTCTGATAAAGGCTCAGAGACAAACACATTTAACCAAAACAAAACAGCCATGAATACAAAAGATTTTACAAGTAGCATTGTAGTTCAAAAAAGTCCTGAGG
>CAZMHW010000190.1:2037-6891 GCA_964566105.1 uncultured Akkermansia sp. | reverse complement strand
AAAGCATCCGCCAGACCTACTGATACTGTGGTTTTTCCCTCTCCTGCAGGAGTTGGGTTAATTGCCGTTACCAAAATAAGTTTTGCATCTCTGATCTTTCTTTCATCAATTAAATCAAGAGGAAGTTTCGCCTTATGTTTCCCGTAGTAACAGAGATCATCTTCTTCAATTCCTATTTTTTCTGCAATGTGTTTAATGTGTTGAATTTCTGCCGCCTGGGCAATTTCAATATCTGAAGGAAACTGTGACATACGCTCTATTTTAGTTTAAAGAAAACACTTTGTTTGGTAAGTTCAAATATAAAGTCGGGATAGTGAAACCCTGGCGGCAAAAATCTCCTTTAAACCTGATTTGAATCATGGTTCCAATCTACAATTAAGGGATGTCCACAAAAAAACCAGACTTTTGGTCTGGTTCTTCGAGCCTTGTTAAAGGCTTACAGCCCCCCTCTCTGAGGCCGGTATGGTACTTACACATTATTATTCAATTTCCGGTGGATAAGCCTAGAAATTGATTATGATAAGAAATTTACTAACTATCAATGAATAATTTAATAAATTAAACAACCATTTGGTTGGTGCATGAGAAATAGCCGCTACCATATTGGCCATCGAAAACCCAACCGCCAGAAGAAATTGCCAGATAGGCGAATTATTTTCAAATACAAACATGGTTGCGATGCCACCCACGCAACTTCCTACAAGAATTGCCATTGAAATCAACGCAAAATGACTGAATTTTAATCTTTCAATAAACAGGTTATAACGTTGACCAAGACTTAAGGACTTACCTGCGTAGTTTGTTTGTTCATGAGTTTTTGATACTGTTGCCATAGTTTAAAATATCTTTAATTAGGACAAAAATAAAACGGAGTTTAATTTAAAAACTGACCTGGATCAGTTTTCCGAACTGATAGAAGTCAGTTTTGAGTCTGTTAATTTTAGAGAACTTTGTATACTATCTATTTCTTTTTTACGTTACCTCTTATAACACTATGTCCACTTTTTTAAAATTAACACTCGTTTCGGGCAGCTTAGGTCTGCTGGGTATAAGCGGGTGCACCCGTTACGTGGCAGACCCCGATGCCTGCTACAACGATAAAGTAAAACAGATCATTGTGACCAATTGCGCTACCGCGGGTTGTCACAATCCAAAAGACCGTGAAAAGGGTTACGACTTCACAAGTTATGAAGGCGTAATGAAAGCAGTTAAAGCCAAACATTCGGGACAAAGCGAATTATATACCGTATTAAACTCGAAGGGTGAGGAACGTATGCCTCCTAATTATTCACTTACCCAGGACGAGAAAGACATCATTAAACACTGGATCAACAACGGGGCGCCTAATAACTCCTGCTCTGCAGTGAGCTGTGACACCAATAAATTCAATTATTCTGATGTCGCGGCCCTGATGGAAACTAATTGCAGAGGATGTCATAACAGCAACAATGCCTCGGGGAAGGTTTTATTGGACAGCTACAGCAATGTGGTGGCCGCTGCGGGCGCAAGTAAGTTTCTCGGATCTATTAAACACGAAGCAGGTTTCAAGGCAATGCCACAATATGCCGCTAAACTCAGCGATTGTGACATACGCGTTATTGAAAAGTGGATAAACGCCGGAATGCCCAATAATTAATATAATCCGTAGTCCGGAATTTTCAGGGAGATAAAAAAAATCCCCATCTTACGGTGGGGATTTTTTATTAATCCAAGTTAATCGTTATGGTTTCGTTGACAATTTCAATGCGGTTATCCACCTCCGTCACCCCAGGGGATGCCCAGGCAATCCGTTCAGCATCTTTCTTTTCGGCCCAGGACCGGACATTGCCGGACAATACCACCACATCGTCAATGATCTGTACCTCAATGGAGTTAGAATCAATGGCCGCATTGCGCATAAACGCAAAAGCAATTTTTTGTTTAATATCCTGATTTGCCACTTTGTTTCTAACCCGCACATTATTAATAATGCCACAAACCCCGGTGAGACTTTCAACCGCCTTTTGCATAGAGACTTTTTGAAAATTCCAATCCGCCTCACCCTCAAGGGTAACTACTCCTTTCTCTACCTTCAGAATTATTTTTTCTTCGTCTATTGAGCTATTCCATTTGAGCGCGTGCAGAACTGCCTGAGCTATATCCACATCGGTGCGAATTCCGCTCTCAGAAAGCCTTACCTCTATCTCTTCAGCCACCGCCTTTACACCAATTACTTTTTTAGTAGCCTTTTCGGCCAGAACTTTTTTATAATAATTGTCTACAACACCAGACAAAACTACCACCCCCTTGTTTACAGAAACTCCTATCTGGCTGGCTTCAAGAGCCGGTTCCCATTGCAACTCTGCAATGACATCCTGTTGAATTTCAAAATCTGTTTTCATCTTAAATCCCTTTAAGTAAACACATCAACTGTTCGTACGTGTTCCCGAACAGTTGATGGTTCAATATTACTTCCGGTTTTCCAAAGGTCTCACCCTTTGAGTACTTAGAGACGTTTACCTAAAAAGGTATTGTACTCTTTTCTTAATTTTTCGAAATTAGATTCAAAGTCAGTCACCATTGTCCGTTCTTCGCTGTGGTCTTCCACTTTTCTATGGTCGGCCGCAACCGGATTATTGGTAATATTTGCTTCGATTTCTTTTTCTTCACGTTTAATGTGATGTTTAATAGAACTAATGTTGTTACTTTGAATCAGGAACTGATTTTGAAAATGTTCCAGATCTTTCATCACATCACTTGCCGTATTTTTGGCTGCAATCTCATCCAGGCGTTTTTGCATGATGGCAATTTCATCCTTGTAAAATTCCATTTTATTTAACCATTCGGTGTGTTCGCTGTGTTGACTGTAAATGCTTGTTTTCATACGTTGTTGTTGTTTTGGTTGTTAATTGAGAGGTTTTTGGTCACTACTGAACCTGCACCCCGGTTAATAATGAAGTTAATTTTTATTAAAAGAGTAAGGTTCTGTACCTATCAGGATCCTTTGAACAGTGCGCCATTACCCGTACTTCAAAGGTAAGGCCATTGCAGGCAAAGGCTGTTGATATCAATCAAGGTCAAACATGACATTTGTCAGTCGTTGAGAACGCTGTTTTTACGAAATTCGAATTAATTAAATGAGCGAGTATAAATTGCACATAGCGGAATTGCTGTTACGGTTATTTGCCGGAATATTGTTTGCTTTCCAGGGTTACGATAAACTCTTCAGGCTAAAAATCCCTCTGGTAACGGAAGCATTTATGGGGGAAGCGAAACAACACCATATTCCCAAATTCATGTTAACCCTGATTGCGCTTTACACAAGCAGTGTGGAGTTTTTTTGTGGCATTTTCCTGGCACTGGGTTTTTTAACCAACTTTAGTCTCTACGCTCTGGGGTTAGATCTGGTACTCGTTGCCTTTGCTTTTTCGATGATAGAACCCATGTGGGATCTGAAGCATGTTTTTCCAAGATTTTTAATGATCATTCTGCTTCTGATTTTGCCCCTGGAAAACAATGAACTCAGTCTCGATTATCTGATCCGCTTAAAATTAAAAATGATGTAAGGCCATGAGAAACGTAAAACAATATTATAAAGAACTCGGCAAACTTGTTTACGCGGTAGCCATAGCGGATGGTGTTGTTCAAAATGAAGAACGGGATAAACTCCATCAGTTTGTCTTGAAAGAGCTCGCCAACAATGAAAGAACCTACGATTCTTCAGGCATGAACCAGGCATTTTATGTGGACTTTGAATTTGAAGAAAGCGAAAAGAACCAGGACAATTTAAATGGGACTATTAAAAAATTTAGTCACTTTATAGAAGAGAACCGTGAACCCGGAGATAAATTACTTGTAGAGCGCTCCCTCCATTTACTGGAAGTGATAGCAAACGCCTATTCGCGGGAAAAAGAAAAAAACATAATAAACGAATTTAAAAATCGCATAGCTCAACTCTTTTGAGCTTGGCAAAAAAACGTCAGTTTAAAGAAAGAATAATTTATGATAGTATTAACCATTACCACGGCAAAAAACTTAATTACCATTAAAGAAGAATTTAATGCCGCGTTTCCCTATTTAAAACTTGAGTTTTTTAAACATAAACATGGCGTTAAAGGCGTTAATCCCAAAAAAGATATTTTTGAATCTAATCTAAATTTAAAAACCCTTCCTAAAAAATATGTGGATGGGTTTATTAACGTAACGGAAGAGATGCCCGTTGGCAAGTTAGAGCAATTATTTCAGGAACAATTTGGTTTGTCGGTACAGGTATTTCGTAAGTCGGGCAGCAGTTGGCTGGAAACCAGTGTTACAGATGAGTGGACCCTGAGAAGACAAAATGACGCCGGAAAAGAATTAAGTCAGTTTACCCGGGAGCAACGTTCGGCATAATCCGGAATTTCAACTTAAGGTATAAAATCAAAAAAGTTAAGAGCCGATCAGGCTTTTAACTTTTTTAGCTTCTCCTGATTTACGATCGTGATGTTACTTCCTTTGATCTCCACCAGTTTTTCTTCTTTAAAATCACTGAGCGTACGAATTAAAGACTCTGTAGCTGTACCTACAATATTTGCGAGGTCTTCGCGTGAAATTGAAATACTAAAATTCTTGGAATCTGATGAGCCGTCAAAACGGTTTTGAAGAAGCACCAGAGCTTCGGCCACACGTTTACGCACCGAGCTGTAGGCAAGGTTAACAAGCTGCTTTTCCTTTTCAAGAATATTGTCCGATAACATCTTTACAAAAATTTTCATTACTCCCATGTTGCTGTACATCAGAGCAAAAAAATCTTCCTTCGGAATCAGGCAGATCTCTGAATCCTCCATGGCTTCGGCTGTTTCTGAATAAGGCTGTTCTTCGAGCAGGACAGTATAC
>CAZMHW010000190.1:0-2027 GCA_964566105.1 uncultured Akkermansia sp. | reverse complement strand
AAAAATCACCTTCTTTATATAAAGTGGTGATCAGCTATTTTCCATATTCGTGTGCTTTGTATGTTTTTACCTTTCCTTTAGATAAAAAATAAAGGTAGTTGGGATTATTTCCTTCGCTGAACACAATTTCCTTTTTCTTAAAGGTTTTAATCCTTCTGTCAGCCGACAATTTTTTAAGATCGTCTACTTTCTTCACCTCATCAAAAAAGCGGTTCAGACCATCTACATTCTTTGAAAACTCCGCCCTTAAGATCTGATTCTTTTTAATCCGGCTTTCCACTGCGTTAAGCAATTCAATATCGTCAAAAGGCTTGCTAATGTAGTCGTCAGCCCCCATTTCCATTCCTTTCCTAAAATCGAGGCGTTCGCTTTTTGCTGTTAAAAAGATAAAGGGAATACTGGCTGTATCTGCATTTTTATTTAAAAGGTGAATAACGCCGTAACCGTCAAGCACAGGCATCATAATGTCACAAATAATGAGATCTGGTTTTACTTTTTGAGCAATTTCCACACCTACTTTACCGTTTTCGGCCTGAAGTACTTTATAATTGGCTAATTCCAGAATTTCCGCGGTATTTTCGCGTACATCCTGGTTATCTTCGATAATTAAAATTGTTTTCATATTATTCGGTTTCGTTTGGGATAGTTATTGTAAATATTGTTCCCTTATTGAGTTCACTGGTAAAATTTATTTTCCCATTCATACTTTCCAGGTATTTAGCTACAATGTTTAAGCCAAGTCCTGTTCCCTGGATATTGGTAACATTTTTTGCCCGGAAAAAACGTTCAAACATATGCTCCTGTTCTTCCTCCGGAATACCCATTCCTTCATCGCTCACTTCAATTAACACTTCATTTTCATCCACCTTCGTCTTCACGTGAATGGTTTTATTTTCGGGAGAAAATTTAATCGCATTGGATACAAGATTAAGAAGAATGTTACGGGTCATTTGTTTATCAATGAAGGCATCCAGGGTTCCCTCGTGAATATAATTAACACTTTGCCCGCTTTTGAGGATTCCATTAATCTCGTTCAGAATTTCATTGGCCAGGATCTGCAGGTTCAGATTTTCCTTCCGCATAGAAACTTTCCCTTCATCCAGCTTCTCGGCCGAAAGAAAATCGTTAAGTATCAGTGTCATGTTGGTAACAGCCGACTTAATGCGGGCCACATGTTTACTTATTTTTTCATCCCCCTCGTTGTATTTATTTACGAGGGAAATAGAAGATAAAATGGTACTGAGTGGTGTTCGGAATTCGTGGGATGCCATGGTCACAAAACGTGACTTCATATCATTGAGTTCCTTTTCGTTCATCAGGGCCTGGCTAAGCTGTTCTTTCGAATTTTCGAGTTCGATAAGCGCTTCGTGGAGCACTTTCGTGCGTTCATCTACCTTTTTTTCGAGGTCTTGATTAAGCTTTAAGATACTGGCTTCGTGACGTTTACGTTCGGTTATATCAATTATAAACGCAATAACATAGGTTTCATTATTCTGTTTATAGTATGAGAGACTTATTTCAACAGGAAATTCCGAATCGTCCTTTCGTTTGGCGAACAGATCCATGTTTTTGCCCATAGAACGGGCGTGTGGGCTCTTATTGTAAGACTCCCGGTTGTGCACGTGGCTGTTTTGATACTTTCGGGGTACCAGATCTTCTATTCCCAGGCCAAGAAGTTCGCCTGAATTATACCCAAAGAGCCTTTCAGAACTTGGATTGGCCTTAATTACCTTTCCGGTTTTATCCGAAATAATAATGCCTTCTGTTGCGTGTTCAAAAAGGGCATTTAAGCTTTCCATCTCAAATTTTTTTCCAAAGCCTAAAATAGTCATTTCCAGTCTGTTTTAATAATTGAATGCGGTACACGAAGCTAACTACCATAAAGATGAGAGAGTTACAAAATGAACAAGATGATATTCGTCATTTAAAAAACTGACTTTTATCAGTCTCCTAATTGCTGACCATAATCAGTTTAAAGTGTGATGAGCGTCACCACAGATACTTTGTTCCCGAAATAACTTTGTAAC
>CAZMHW010000189.1:0-6891 GCA_964566105.1 uncultured Akkermansia sp. | reverse complement strand
CTCTTAAATGAAAAACAAAGCGGTCGAGGCAAAAAACAAGCCGTATTTAATTCAAAATTAACGATATATTTCTGGGTCGAACTTTTAAAACCGATTGTTGTAGGTCCTGAAGGTAAAAAGCGTTCTGGTCCAATATAGACATAAGGGCATTCCAGGGAAGGAGGAAAATGCTTCTTTAAAAGGTTTTGGTCCTGATAAACATAAACTGAAGTTTTATGGTTTTTAAGGAGCGTTTTGGAAACTTCGAAACTGTAATTTCCATTTGTATCACATTCAGTTTCAACAAAAAGCGTGTCCGAAAATGAAAGTCTTGATTTAAAACAAAAAACACTTTGGTCAGGCTTGTCGCTTACTGAAACACGTCCACAGATTTCTACGCTTTCGCTTTGTCCAAACGTAATTTGAAGAAAGCATGTCAAATATATTAAAAAAGGTTTTCTCATTGCTGTCTTAGTGCATGCACATTACGGTTTGCAAGCAGGCCCGGTTTACAATTTGGAACAAGGTCTACCCAATGTTTGTTGCTTTTGCAAAAATGAAAAAACTTGACTACCGAAACTTCTTGCAAAAGCTATTACCTCGTCTGCGCAAATTGGACTTGCTTGTTGTTAGCTACTAGTGCGCCACACAAAGCTTATATTTTTATTCCAATAACACAAACGTCATCTACTTGTTCAAGGTCGCCTTTCCAATCACAGAATGCTTTATTAATGATGTCGGCTTGTTGTTTTTGAGTTAAATTATTGTTCTTAATTAAAAGGTCTGAAAACTGTTTGTATTTGAACTTTTTACCATTTGGTCCGCCGAATTGATCTGCAAGCCCGTCTGTAAATAAATAAAATGTCGTGTTTTCTTTGAATTCAATTTGATGTGTAGTAAATGGTTTCAGATAATCTGATTTTCCTATCGGTTGTTTGTCGGCTTTAATTTCTTTTAATTCACTGTCTTGAATATACCAAAGAGGATTATTTGCACCGCTCCAATAAATATTTTTGTTTTTTGAATCAATACACAAAAGAGAAATGTCCATTCCATCTTTTACTTCGCTTGCGCTTTTTTCAAATGTTTCAATAACCAATTCTCTTGTTTTGTCAAGAATTTTGCCAGTCTCTGTTAATTTGAACTCTTTAAGCGCCCTATTTAAAGCATTTGAACAAACAACAGATACCAGTGCACCAGGTACACCATGACCAGTACTATCGGCTGCCGCAATAAAGAACATATCATCTGCTTTTTCTGCCCAATAAAAGTCACCTGCCACAATATCTTTTGGTTGGTAGTAAATAAAGTTGTCAGTCAAATTAGAATTTACAAACTCATTGGGTGGTAGGATAGCTTCTTGAAGACGTTTTGCATAAGTAATGCTATCAAGAATTTCTTTTTGTTTCTCTTCTACCAGATGTTTTTGTGTTTCTACTTCAAATTTTTGTTGTGCAATAATTTGGTTAGCACGTCTACTTTTCTTTAAGTTTAGAAACACAAATACTAAGAAAAAACAAATTAAAATTAATCCAGCAACAACAGAGTAAGTAACTATTCGTTGCTTTTTGTTTTCTTGCTGATGCAACAATTCCCTCTTTTCTTGTTGCGCGAGCAATTGAGCCTCCTTCTTTTCGTTTTCATAATTCAATTCTTTAAACATTATATCTTCTGCGTTGGCGGCTTTAGATATTGAGTCTTTGATTTTATAATACTCAATTAGGCTCTTGTCGGATTTGCGTTTATCTCCTTTCGCATTATAAACATTAGAAATTAACTTAGAAATTTCCATCTGATTATATAAGTCAAAATCTTTAATTGCATTATTTTTAGCTTTTATGGCATATCTTTCCGCAAGATCATATTGTCCCATTTTAAAGTACACTTGGGCCGTGACTAAATAAGCATCAGTTGGTTTTTCCCATGATAAGTTACTCTCCAGTAATGAAATCCCTTTAAGTTTAAATTCCAGTGCTTTGGAAAAATTGTTTTCATAAAAATATATCTGACCGACCTCATTATATATTTGACCTACTACAGAAGAATCTTTTGAAATATGTGAATTGCCCTCATTATCAAACCATTCTAACTCAACTGGTATTTCGAGACCAGCAAATAGGCAACGTCGAGCGCTTTCATATTCCTTTAATCCAATGAATGATTTTGCCATTTTTAATAACACCGAATGTTTATCCCGATTTGTACTAGTTGATTTAAGCAAGGAGTAGGCTTTTTTGTATTGAAGAATAGAAGCATCAAATTCAGAATTTTTTTGATATTTATCGCCAACTCGTGTAATCCCGGTAAAAAGTTGTGTTGAATCTGTTTTTGTCTTTTTTAGTGCATCAAAAGCTTTCAATTCATATTCCAACGCTTTCTTATAATTTTTAATTTTTAAATATATATCACTAATGTTTCTTAAACAAAAAACAACAGACTTCATGTCATTACTGTATTCCACCCTTTTTAATCTATCAACATAAGTGTCCATTGCCTTTGTATATAAGTTAATGCTAATGAACAGGTCGCATAGAGCTCCAATCTCAAGGTTAATTCTATCATTGTCTTTAACAGCTTCGGCTAGCTTAATTGCTTTTTGTTGTATTTCGATTCTTTTTTTGGCTGCAAATTCAAGTGAATCCGATTCATAGTATGTATAATAGTAATAGTAATTCAGGTAGCCATACAACCGAATCTTTTTATAGTATAAACTTTGTTTGATGGCGGGGCTTTTGAATTGTGGAATTAAATTATCCGCCAAATCCACAGCCAAGTTAGCATAGTCTAAATAATTTTCTGGCCTACTATGCGAAAGCATTACCAGATAACTATTAAGTTTATTGGTATCATCGGGCATTTTTGCTATCTCGGTAATATTTTGCCCTTGGACAGAAGAAAACTCGAAGAAAAAAAATAAAATGTAAAGGAATTTTGATGTGTTGTTAAAAATTAGGGTCATTTTTTGTCGTTTGGTCTATTGGCGCATTTTAGTTATCGTTTTGTGGCCTTGCCCAGTGAGGCTAATGAAACACTGTCTGCCGAAATGTTCAATTAAAGATAACTGTTTTTTGGACTTTTGCAAAATGAAAATTAAGTTCGCGCTCGGTACCTGAGCGTCAATCGAAGGAGCGCACCTTGAATTGCCCGAACGATGACCGATGTCCGCCCGCTGGCGTATGACCTGTGTTAGTGGTATGGTGGCGAGTCTTAGTTTATATTCTGTCAAAGTGTCTGCCTATAAAAAATGTCAAAATTCTCTTTCTTCAAATTTTAACGTCCTGGAATTAGTAGTTGTGTCGCTTGTTTTAAATGTAATGCTTTGAAAAATAGAAATGATTGTGTCCTGAGTATTTGTGGCATGAGTATATAAATTAAAACGCTTAACGTCAATATCAGGAAAATATACTACTAAATTTGCTTTCCCCTTGATTTTCGGCTTTGTCACTACACTAACTTTACCATTAATTGTGTCATCGGAATATAATTGCTGTTCAAAGTCTTCAGATAAATTACTTGAGTATCGACCGTAGTCAAAAACTAAAGTGTCGATACCATCGGAAATTCCACCGACGTACGAGTCAATTCCT
Source organism: uncultured Akkermansia sp. (assembly GCA_964566105.1). GTDB lineage: Bacteria > Bacteroidota > Bacteroidia > B-17B0 > Aurantibacillaceae > Aurantibacillus. Next base: position 3,325 of record CAZMHW010000189.1, on the reverse strand, counting down.
TTGAGTTCTATTTTATACCAATTAGTTGGTGCTTTTATTTGAAAGGCATCAAAGTCAAGGATTTGAATTGAAGTTGTTTTTGTTTTATTCTGTTCCCTTTTATTGTCAGTGCAATTATTACATAAAGCTAGAAATGAAATGATAATTATTTTAATGAAGTGTCTCATATTTGTCAACAGAAATTTAATTATGTAGAATTGTTCCGCCATTTACTACTAACGGGATGCAGCTACGAATTGTGCCACCGTCCGTGAATTTAAATGTACGTATGTCCGCCCGAAATTACAAGCCGAAATGCGTGGCATAAGTTGTAGGTGCCGTTAAACGCTGCCTAAAGTACATAGTTTATTTTTGCTTTTTGTCTATACCTTTTTTGTCGCGGTCATACATAAAAAATGCTTTTCGAAACTCACCGTCGAAATTGTCAAAGGGAAATTTTTTAAGTATTTGATTTCTATATGTCATTAAACACAAATTACTTTTCTTGTCACATTTTATGCAAATCGGATATACAGCATTTGGAGATAAAGATGTGGATTTAATAATTGTACTGTCCTTAGTATAAAGAATCTCGGATTTATTAACCCCACCATCTGCAAACCATGTTGTCACACAAGAAGTGTCGCTAGAATAATAATACTTGTCTTCACGAATGACGCCTATTAAATGAACGTTGAAAACGGTTTTCCATGTATTCACTTTGCGATCGTCTTTGTACTGTCCGTAGACATAGTCCTGAACAAAATCACCTTTTTCCAGTTCGTCTGGCTTGTCGACCGGATTGTATTGAACTTTATAGTAAATCCACCAACCTTGCTTTTTCCCTAATTTGTCCTTGCAATTTATGCTGTCCGGAAAGTTGTCGGGGAGTGAATGAAAAAGTTTTCTATTGAATTTTTCGCACGTCTGAGAAACTGTCTGTCCGGAAATTAAAAGGAAAAATATTATTGTCTTGATGTAATTTGTCATGGGTCATTTGTCCGGCTGAGTGCTTATAACGGACTCGGGACTGGCGCCGTTTTTTGCTATGTCAAGTTACGCATTTATCTGCCGGAGTGCAAACACGAAGGCAGATTTGAGCGTTAACCTACAAAAATTGCAAGTAGATGCTGTTAGGTGCTGAGCGGCTATTGTTGGTTCAGTTCAGAAAATGCTTTGAAGTTGTCGATGACGTACATTTTCTTGTAATTCTTGTCTTTATATACTGTCCAGTTAACTTCATGTCCTGAATATGGATTTCCATATACGACAGTCATTCTGTAACGTTTTCCCTTTTTCAGTCGGCTTGTAAATTGTCCTGGAACCACGATTATTAAATTCTGTCCAATATAATGCATAGAATCGGAGTCTAAAACCTTTAATAGTAAAACGCTCGTTGCGGCTCCTGGTTCGAAACCAAAAACTCCATCTTCTACATTACCGATAACCAAAACAGACTTTCTAAAAGTACTGTCCTCGCGCTTTCGTCTGTCTTCAAACTGTTGCCTTTTCTTCTCCTTTTTAGCATCCTCTATAGAGTCCTCTTTCGATTGTCCAAAAAAACAAAATGTCAAAACTGAAAGAAATATGGTCAATATTTGTCTATTCATAGATTTGCACCTAACGTTTCGCAAATAGGCGTAGGCAGGCTTTTGAAACATTAAACCGTCTACACGCACAACTGGTTATATAAAGGTACAAAACGGACTTAAAGAGGGCAAATGAAAATTAAAACGCGCGTCGGCACACCGAAATTTGCCCGAACGATCTACCGGTCCGCCCGCTGATCGCTAACTGTGTGTTAGCACCAGTTATTTAATGGTGATGGTTTCCGTCTTGATGTCGAAACATAGTTTGTACTTGCCTTTTTTTAAATAGGAAATGTCAACGTTTCTGTCGTATCCGGTTTTGATAACGGTGTCTTGTTTTAAAAGCTTAAAAAGTGTTTGTCTATTAAACTTGATTGTTTCTTTATCGCGTACGAATTCTATGTCAGAGAGTTTTGTTTGAAATTTCACGGGATGGCTAAGTCGTGGATTAGGGTCCCACTGTACGACTCTAAACAGATTTTCTCCATCGTGGAAATGCACATTTAATGAATAGCTATTGGTGTCTGCCGTTCCCTTACCCATGACTTCTCCAACTTTTGTCCAAGTGCCGCAAAAGTATTGTTCAATGTCAAATGGAAGTTGACCACTTTCGTCTGTGGTAGTCCAATGAATTTGTGTAGTGTCGACAGATAGTTTGATGACATGAAATGTGTTGCGATATTTCTGTGTTTGTCCTATTAACTGTCCACACGCCAAAAGTATAATTGTTGTCAGGAGTCGTGTCATAATAATTGGTGCTAACGGACTCGGGGCTTGCGTCGGCCCGTCTCCAGATACCGCCGTTTTTCAAATGCTCTGATATCAACGTGAAGTTAAAAATAAACCGAGCATTTGCAAAAACTAACACAGTCCGCGAAGCGGGCAATTTTATTTACAAATGCATGTACAAATGTACGGCTGGCGCCATTGCCCCGTGTTAGGCGTCTGGCATCGTCAGCTGTAAAACAGTTTAATTTTTTTCACTCCCTTAGTCCCAAGCTTTTCTAAATTCTCTCGCAGTGTTTTTACATCTCGTACCAACTGGTTTGAGGAAATATACCCATGATCTTCGGGACAATTCTCTTCTCTAACCTCTTCACTTGTCGATTTAGAAATTAGAGTAGCCAGATCTGCAACATTATTAATGTCGGCGCTTTTCATATTCTCAATCATTTTCATAAAATCTTCATCACAAGTTTCTGCGCCACCACGCGGAGACCCTGTCAGCCTATATTTTATTTTTTTATGATAATCAGAATTGGTTTCAATGGCTAGTTCAAGTTCACTAATTTTTGAAATCAAACTTTCAACGGACTGCCAGGTTGTTTCACTATCCGGATTCTCTGGAAAATCATAGTTTTGAAACAAACTTAAGTCTATGTCAAGAATTGAACTTAATTGAGAAACCTCACTACAGTGTCCATAACCACCTATTTGAGCGAAAAAATCAGAAAGTTGTCCAGGAAAGCCAGTCAAGTCCCCATCGTCGTCAAGTTCGATGTCTGTTTCAATATGATAATCCATTCCCATGTCCTCTATTTATGCTTGCGCATAACGGACCGCACGCTGGCGTCCGTTTTTGCTAAGTCCAAGTTACACATTTATCTGCCGGAGTGCAAACACGAAGGCAGATTTAAGCGTTAACACGCAACACTTGTCCCGATATGTCGGGAAGGTGGTCGCTAGGTTGCTGTTAGCACTTCGTAGGGCGCGCACAGATTTTGGTTTCGATGTCTTTCACCTGCTGTCTTTTTTAT
>CAZMHW010000188.1:0-6944 GCA_964566105.1 uncultured Akkermansia sp. | reverse complement strand
ATATATTAGCGGGAAATTATGCAAAACCAACAGGAGAAGAAAATACCAGACGACGAGATCGACGTGAGATCGCTCGGTAAAAAAGTCTATGCGATTTTAGCTTACCCTTTTCATTTATTCTTTTCCAATAAAATTATCAGCCTCGGCTTTATCGTAGCCGCCGTCGTATTTGCGTTTGGTCTTAAATCCTTAGTACCTAAAACCTACAAATCTTCTTTTATTATACGTCCTTTAGATCGCAACGAACGGGTTCATCTTAAAATTCTCAGAGACATACAGGTGTTGTTAAAGTACAAAGATTATGCTGGCATTTCGGCTGAATTAAAGTTGGATTCGTTGACCGCAAAAACATTGGTGGAACTTGAGACCGCTAACCCTTCGCTTAAAAACCCTTTGGACTCCACTAACTGTACAGAGGTGAGCCTTAGTACAACGGATTTTACAACTTTTGCTCCTTTGCAAAAAGCCCTGCTCGATTACTTAGAAAACAACCCCTATTTTTTTAAGATCAAAGAACTTCAGAAAAAACAGGTGGCACTTGAACTCGCACAGGTTGAAAAAGATCTTGCAAATTTAGACAGTTTAAAAGCCTTACAACTCCGAAACTATGGTAAAAGCAATGTTGGCGGAGGAAATGCGCTCGTTCTGGACGAAGTGATAAACCCGGTGGCAGCCTATACGTTCGCCGTAGAAAGGATTCAGAAAAAATCAAACCTGCTTGCACGAAACGTGTTTGTAGATAATTTTCAGGTTGTAAAAAGTGTGGTTTCCGTTAAACATCCTGTATGGCCTCCCAGAGTCCTGATTTTGTGCCTTTATACTATTCCCGCTTTCCTTCTGATTTGTTTTTTCTTTTTGAATGCGAACAGAAAAAAGTCAATGAATCATTCCAAAAACAATTAAGATCCAATGCAAAGCCAGGCTAGGGCGTTTGTGATTGTAACACCGGGTTTTCCCGCAAATGAGGAAGACAGTAGTTGTTTACCCCCCGTTCAGCAATTTGCACTTTCTCTCAACAAACAACTTTCCGGAATAAAATTGATTGTTGTTACCCTCCAGTATCCTTTTGCGGACACAAGTTATCTCTGGAATGGAATCGAAGTGATCTCTATTGGCGGCAAAAACAGACGACACCTATGGAATCGTATTACCAGATTAAGAGCACTAACGGTGCTGGAAAAACTGCAGTCGGGATATAACCTGCAAGGAGTACTGAGCTTTTGGTGTACCGACGCCGCCCTCATCGCAAACCGGTTTTCAGCTAAAAACAATCTACTGCATCGTATCTGGATCCATGGTCAGGACGCCAGAAAAGAAAACAAATTAGTATCCAAAATCAATCCCTCTCCTGAACAGCTCATTGCTTTAAGCAATTTTCTAAAACATGAGTTTTCAAAAAATCACGGCATTGAACCGATGCACGTTATTGAAAATGGCATCAGCGAATCTCTTTTCCCCGCGCTTAATACTAACAAAAGAAGTATTGATATTTTGGGAGTCGGGTCTTTAATTCCACTCAAAAATTACGCGCTATTTATTGAACTTGTTGCGGAAGCAAAAAAAAGTCATCCTGATCTAAGAGTTCTGATAGCCGGTGAAGGTCCCGAATATGCTGGTTTGGAAAGTCAGATAAAATCTCTGGCACTTGAAAATACAGTGAGTCTGTGCGGAAAAAAAACGCATGCGGAAATCCTCAAGCTCATGAATGACAGTAGAGTATTTTTACACACTTCTTCTTACGAAGGTAATTCAACTGTTTTGATAGAGTCCCTGTATAGCGGCTGCTCCGTGCTGAGTACTTGCGCGTTATCCGACAGGCCTGTAGAGAATCTGATTGTCGCAGAAGGCAAAGAAGAACTGAAATCAAAACTTCTCGATCTGCTTGGGAGAACAGAACACGATCGCAAACGTATACTCTTCAATAGTATGGATGTTTCTGCAAAAAAAATTCTGGCCTTATTCGCAATTTGAACGCTTAATTCTTCTCTTTCAACACCGAATCAAACATGGCAATTTGTTTTTTAGCGATGGCTTGGTAAGAGAGTTCTTGCTCAAAAAAGAGAACGGCGGCATCCGATTGTTTTTGTTTCTCGCAATTTAAAACCTGTTCCGCAGATGTAAGGAATGACTCCTGATCACCGGGGTTCCATAAACTCCCGAGTTTACCCTGGTCCGTCATCATCCTGAAACTGGGAATATCTGTCACCAGCGGAATACATCCGCAGGCCAAAGCCTCACACAAAGCAAATCCACTTCCTTCGTAATGACTGCCCAACACAAAAATATCAGCACTGCTGTAGTAAACATCCAGGTCTGAATTCGGGACTTTTCCAACAAGAACAAGGCTCTGTTGCAGTACCTGGCTTCTTTCCATCCGGGATTTAATCTCCTTCAAAAGTTTTTCCTCCCCGTACACCATATATAACCTAAGATCTGGATACTTATTACAAAGTTTCTCGAAGCCAGAAATAACCGTTAAAGGGTCCTTGTTCTCATCCAGTCTCCCTACCCATAACAGTACACCCGCATTTTCAGGAATGCCAAGATGTTTTCTTGCATGTTGTTTGTCCACTCCTTTTTTATAGGTAGAGCCTTCCATAATCTCAAAAATCTTACTGCCAGAATCTATAATTCCCTTTTGTACAAATTCATCGACTTGCGCAGCACCTGTAAACACATAATTCTTGACGAATTTTTTAATCCAACGGTACAGGAAACCCGTTATCCCTGAAGGAACGCCGCCTCCATGGTATTGAACAATAAGGGGGCATTTGAGTTTTACTCTTAACAAAAGAACTTGTATAGGATTCAGAAAACCATGTAAAAGAATGACGTCCGGTTTTAAACTTTTAACCAGACGGTGCAGGCGGGAGGGAATCCAGGTTTTTCCCTTTTTTCCTTTTAAAAAATAATAATTAACGCCGTTTATTTCAGTTGTCTCTTCGTGATTGAGCAGACGGATGACATGCAGATCCACTTCCATACCAAGAATCGCATGGTGGCCAGATCCCGGTTCGTACATACGCATCAACTCTGTGTAGTCACTCACATCTCCCTCGTAATAATAACTCAGATCAACAACCTTAATTTTATTTTTCATAGTATGGGCGCACATCTTTTCAGGTTGATAATTGCGACCTGATAAATGAATGCTCTTTAAAACAAAGCGTTTTAAAATTAAATAAAAAAAGCATTACATTGGCCTCCATAAAAACCGGCTACCTTGAGGAAAGAACTACTTAATTATTACGGGGATATTCATGCGGGCTATTTACATGCCTATTCGGAAGCCGGAACAGAATTTCTGTTGAAAGAACTTGTGCTTAAGAAAAACGCCGTTGTCCTGGAGCTGGGATTTGGAACCGGATGCAGTCTTGTAAAAATTAAATCCAGAAACCCCGACATCCATTTGTTTGGCGCGGAACTTTCGCAGAATATGTTTACTAAAGCTTCTGCACGGCTCAGGTTTTGCGGTATCGGGGGAGTAACCCTAAAAAAGATAGAACCTAATAACCAACTTCCTTTCGGAGAAAATACTTTTGACGTCGTATATGCAGAGTCCGTTCTTGGCATTCAGGAAGGAAAGAACATTGAATTTATGTTCGCTGAACTTTACAGAGTGCTAAAACCAGGAGGGCAAGTGATTTTGAACGAAACCGTTTGGCTGGAAGGAATTTCGCGTGAAGAAATTAAAACGTTGAACACTGCTTGTAAAAATATTTTTGGAATTATTCAGGCGAACATGGAATATCCGGGCGCCAGGGAATGGGAGGCTCTGATACGCGCTAAAGGGTTTTCCAACCTGGTTGTTAAAACAATAGACAATACGTCTCAAAAAATTACCCTCACCAAAGCAGAAAAACTCTCCAGACTTTTCACGCTCATTGGTAAAATAAAGTCCTTTAATCCGTTTATGAGAAGAGAATTTAAAGGGTACACTCAAACGATGAATACACTTTACGGCTCTAAACGCTATTTGGAAGGTCTTTTATTCAGCATGTCGAAATAGAACCGGGTTTATGAACGGAGGCATTTAACTTCCCCTGGTTAAAACAAGAGGATTCAGACGCCTATCGTTGTGATGTATAATGTGTAAAATACGGGACGTAATGCCCCATATAATTTGTAAGTACCGACTGCTTTTTTCACTATCTTAGCTCAGTTCAGCCCGTATCGATGTCAAAACTATTACTTTTTAATCCCCGTGCCCAGCGCTACAAAGCAAGGATCCCTAACAGCATTCTGAACATTGCTGCAAGCATTGAGGGTAAATACGATTATGTGATCGTGGACGGAAACCTGGAAGAAAATCCGCTGGACGTTATTTTGAAATGCATTCAACAGGAAAATATTCAGTTTTTCGGCTGCACTGTTATGCCCGGTCCTCAGTTAAAAGAAGCCATTCCTATTTCAAAAAAAATAAGGGAATTGTTTCCGCACATTCAAATTATCTGGGGAGGTTATTTTCCTTCCAATCATCCCAACACGGTATTAAATTCCGGATATGTTGATTTTATAGTGAATGGTATGGGTGATGTGTGTTTTCCTCAATTAATCGAAAGTCTTATTACCCGCAGCTCTTTTAAGGACATACATAATTTAATTTATCTCGATAATGGCAAAGTTGTAAAAACGCCAAAGGATCCTATTTATGAATTGGACACTTTGCCCCAATTACCGTTTGAAAAATTAAATTCATTTTATCCCTTAGAAAAATATCTGGGGAAAAGTTATCTGGGTCATAAAACCCTTGCTTATCACAGCAGTTTCGGATGTCCGTTTACTTGCTCCTTCTGCGCCGTAGTTCCAATTTACAATGCCCGGTGGAAAGGAAAATCCGCCGAACTCATCTACAAAGACGTGGTATACCTGAAGGAAAAGTACGGTGTAACCGCCATTGAATTTCATGACAATAATTTTTTTGTTTCCGAAAAAAGGGTAGTGGAATTCGCTGAATTAATTAAAAAAGAAAACCTGGTATGGTGGGGGGAAGCCCGCATTGATACCATGAACAAATACAAGGACGAATCCTTGAAATTGATAAGAGAAGCCGGCTGTAAAATGATCTTTTTTGGCGCCGAAACAGGAAACAATGAGATCTTAAAAAAAATGGACAAAGGTGGAACGCAATCCGCTGAACAGATTCTGAGTTTTGCCGCACGTCTCAAAAAATTTGGAATCATTCCGGAATACTCTTTTGTATTGGGCACGCCAGCTGAAACCGAAGAAGAGGTAAGCCGGCAAATTGATTTTGACATCGATTTTATACGTAAGGTCAAGGCTGTTAATCCGGATACGGAAATTGTGATCTATACTTACAGCCCTGTACCGACGGAAGGTTCAGAGATGTTTGAAAAGGTAAAAACGGCAGGTTTTAAATTCCCGGAAAAGCTTGAAGACTGGATTAGTGCGGAGTGGGAAAATTTTGATCTTAGAAAAAATCCCTTAACCCCCTGGTTAAAACCTTACATGATCGACAAAATAAAAAATTTTGAATCGGTGATAGACGCTTATTATCCTACTGTTTCGGATATTAAATTAACCCGGAAAAAGAAATTCTTATTGCGGTTCCTGAGCAGCTGGCGTTACAGGTTGAGGATTTACAGTATGCCAAAAGAAATACGCTTATTCCAGGTCTTGTTCAAATACCGTCAACCAGAAAAAGAAGGTTTTTAATGGCTTCGTTTCAACAAATACTTTATAGACTTTTTTATAAACCGGTTTTGGAGCTTTATTTACGCTCTGACTCCAACATTAGCTTTGATGGATTTAAACTCAAGATCTATAAAGGCGTTTTTCATCCCAAACTCTTCTTTAGTACCAGATACCTTTTTGGTTTTTTAAAACAGCAGAAGTTAAAAGGATTGACCTTTCTGGAAGTAGGCTGTGGGTCGGGTATTTTAAGTCTTTTAGCCCATCGGATGGGTGCAAGGGTAACATCCCTGGATATAGATCCAAAAGCCGTTGAAAACACGCAAGTCAATTTTTTCCGAAATTTTCCGGATGCTAAAAATGTGACTATTTTACAAAGTAACCTTTTCGATCAGCTGACACCACAAGTCTTCGATTTCATTCTGGTAAATCCACCGTATTATTTCAAAAAAGTGGAAGTAGATAGTCACTATGCCTGGTACTGTGGGGAAAACGGGGAGTATTTTGAGAAATTTTTTCAGGGTGTTTCTGCTTTTATGCACGCGCACACTCTGGTGTTTATGATCCTGGAAGAAAACTGTGAGATCGAAAGAATAAAATCCATAGCGCTTAAAAACAAAATTGAATTTGCTCTGGCGGAAGAAAAGCAGATTAAATGGGAGAAAAACTTTGTGTTTCAACTTAAAAAAAAGAACGTTGAACAACATACGGTTGTAATTTAAGTGATATTATTTTCTATATTTATTAAATAGCAAAATGCAGAAAACAGCCAAATTAATACTCTCTCCACAGCAGATCGAAATCGTTAAAGCAGTTTTGTATTTTGACGTTTTCAGTTATCCACTGACCTGTGACGAGTTGTTTGAAAATTCTGCCGTTACCATTTCAAGAGCTGTATTCGATCAGGAGCTGGAAAGTCTCTTACGTTCCGCTATTTTTAAAAAGGAAGGTGATTTTATACTCCCGATTACCGGTTCTGAACAGTCTGTTGCAAAAAGACTCAAAGGAAATAAAGAGGCCGCCAACATTATGCCCACGGCTTATAAGTACAGTCGCATTATTGGCTCTTATCCTTTTGTAGAAGGGGTTTTTCTTTCAGGCGCCTTGTCAAAAAATTATTACGACGAACATGGTGACATCGATTTTTTTATAGTCACTAAACCGAACCGTCTCTGGATTTGCCGAACACTTCTTATCCTGCGTTACAAACTTCTATCAGCTAAAAAGAAAAAATTCTGGTGTACTAACTATTTTATCTCTTCCGACGACCTGATTATTCCGGACGTAAACAC
>CAZMHW010000187.1:0-6965 GCA_964566105.1 uncultured Akkermansia sp. | reverse complement strand
AAGGTGATCTATTTGAAAGTCGTTGACCCGGATTAAAATTTTGTGTTGTGCTTGTTCATTGGGATAAACCTCTTTCAGAAAAATAAAAAACTCCTGAGGGAGTGGTTTTTTGAAGGTTGCCTGATATTCGTTGACCCGGTCTGATTTATAGATCTTACCAATGGAGGCTGTGTTTGACCTGGAATCGATGATTTTTGTAAAAAAATAATTTTTATCCGGGTAGGTTTTGTTGTTTTTTTGAATGGAGACAGAAACCTTCATTTGAGAAAAACACAGCAAAGACGAAAGAAAGAAGACCAATATGAAGAAACGCTTATTCATCACGTGTTTTCTGAGGATCCATAAATCTGTTAATTGCAAAATGTCCCAGATAAATAAAGGGAATTAAACAGAGTGCTACCAGTAATTTAAACGTGTAACCCCAGCTGGCATTTTTTACGAATTCATCAAAGGCCCATTTGCCGGGCAGAACAAAGGCTATAAATTGTACCACGAATGTGTCGATTAGCTGACTTACTACAGTGCTTCCTGTCGCTCTGAGCCAGATGAGTTTATTTCCGGTTAGGTTTCTGAAGATCCAGAAAACATACACATCTACCAGTTGTGAGATTAAAAAGGCAATGATACTCCCGACAATAATCCACTGGCTTTGTCCGAATACAGTCCTGAAGGTTTCATCATTTACCGGACTAAAATCAACCGCGTTAATATTGAGGCTGATTGAAATAAGAACAAAGGTGTAGGTAATAAGTCCAACAGTGATGTAGGTTAATTTTCGAACGCCTTGTTTGCCATAGTGTTCATTAATGAGGTCGGTTAGCACAAACACCACGGGCCACAAAATAATACCAATGCTCTGGGTAAACAGGCCAAAGAACTTAACGAGTTTGCCTCCTATTAATTCCGCTACAATGGCGTTGGTAATAAAAAAACCAGCCAGAACAATAAAAACCAAATCTTTTCTTTTTGTGAAATCCATATCCTTTTATTGGGTAACCTGAATACGTTAAAATTGTTTAACTAAAAATATAAAAGACAAGTATGCAGAGACTGGTGTTGAACAGTATGTTAAGGACGGCAAACAGGTGCAGGCCTTGTTTGAGAAGCAAAAAGGTTTCGTAGCCAAAACTCGAAAAGGTGCTTAAACCACCGCAGAGTCCTGTCAGTAATAAAAGTTTAAGTGTGGTACCCGCCATTTCTCTGGAATTGATGAACCATATCACACAGCCAAAAATTACACAGGCCGAGAGATTGGCAAAAAAGGTGGCCCAGGGTAAGGAAGAGGCCGTTTTCTGAAAGCCGAGTCCAATCAGGTATCTGAGCAGACATCCGATACCGCCGCCAAAAAAAACCAGTGCAAAATTCATGCATCCAAATTAAGTTAAATTTAGCAGATTTGAATAAAATGCCCCAATCTTTTATTTAAAACCCGAATTATGTATATTCGTTGTCACACTTCCACGCAACATGGCTAATATCTTACTAAAAAGCAAGGTCACAGACTCTACCAATGTATTGGTAATTACAGAAAAATTCAGAAACGAATTTAATTTACCGGACAAGGTAAATGATTACATCGTGAATGAATTTAAGAATAAAGATAAAAAGACCCTCACCTACAATTACATCGGAAAATACATTTCGATCATTATCGTAGACCCAAAAAAAGAAAAAAACGCTCTTCAGGAAGAACTGCGTAAACACGGCGCTTCGGTTGCTGACGCTGTAAATGCACATAAGGGAAAAGAAATTTATATCTATAACCAAACCCGGTCGGCTCTGTTATCATTGGCAGCTGCCGAAGGAATAGAGCTGGGAAATTATCAGTTCATTCCACACAAACCAAGTGCTGCTAAAAACGCCAACACCCTGCAATCAGTTATCATTGCAAATACTACTATTAATCCAAAACTGCTGCATGAGCTAAATTGTGTGTGTGAAGCTACCAAATTGGCGCGTAATCTGGTGAATGAACCGGTTAACGTATTAAACGCTGCGGGACTTTCGGATGCTTTTAAAAAGATGGGTAAAGACGCAGGTTTTAAAGTGGAAGTTTACAACAAGGCAAAGATCACCCAATTAAAAATGGGAGGCCTGCTCTCTGTAAACGCGGGAAGTGTGGATGAACCTACATTTAGTATCATGGAATACAAACCGGCCGGCGCGAAAAATAAAAAACCTTACGTTCTTGTGGGTAAAGGAGTAGTGTACGATACCGGAGGTTTGAGTTTAAAACCTACACCCAACAGCATGGACTCCATGAAATGTGATATGGCTGGAGCCGCAGCAGTGGGTTGTGCCATGTATGCGATAGCAAAAGCAAAATTGAATGTACACGTCATAGCGCTGGTTCCGGCTACAGATAACCGACCAGGTTTTAATGCATTTGCGCCGGGCGACATTATTACGATGATGGATGGAAGCACGGTAGAAATGTTGAATTCGGATGCGGAGGGACGTATGATCCTGGCTGACGCTTTACACTTTGCTAAGCGTTATTCCCCGGCCTTAACAATTGACATTGCTACGCTAACCGGGGCAGCTGCTGCGGCCATTGGGAGCGCAGGTATGGTAGGCATGGGGAACGCGAATGAAAAACAAAAAGCAAAACTTCACGCGAGTGGATTAAATGTATACGAGCGTATTGCCGAATTTCCATTTTGGGATGAATATTCGGAACTGATGAAAAGCGATATTGCAGATCAGAAAAATATTGGAGGCCCTTATGCCGGCGCCATTACTGCGGGTAAATTTCTGGTGAAGTTCACCGATTACCCTTATTACCATCTGGACATTGCAGGACCAGCTTTTTTAGCGGCCAAAGATGCCTACAGACCAAAGGGTGGAACAGGAGTAGGTGTTCGTTTGTTTTTTGATTTCTTTAAAAACGTCTGATCATGAAACAGCTTTTGAAACTTTTTTTAATTCTGCTGTGCATGCCGGCGATGTCCTTTGCTCAGGGAAATGTAAAGCAGAGCCTGTATGTGGTGCATGTGGACGCTTCCGGAAAGTCACAATTCAGACAGCGGATTTACGCCTACCATTTTCTGAATGGCAGTTTCACCGGTCGGGATGAGGTGATTAGTTTTGAAGGCAGAAGAGAAGGAAAGGATTACATTCGTACCGATCGTGGAGTAAATACCATTTACGACAACCGTTACCTGATTACCGCTATCGGAAACATTATTGATCTGAAAGATAAAAAAGTACTGTTTGATGGAAAAGCGGGACTAATTCGCTGCAGCAACGACAGCGCCATTTTTTACACCAACGATGTGTTTAAGGGTAAATTTTATTCCGTGTACGATTTTAAGAAAAAACAATACGGTGAAGTGAAAGATCTTCTGTTTAAACCAAAGTTTGGCAGGGATGTTGAATTTGATAAAAGTGTAAGCCCTTTTAAGATCAATTATTATCCGCAGGGCAAACCCAAAGTAATATTAAGTATGGATGCCGGGTATGGGCAAACAGGCACTAAAGACAATAGTTTTGTTCCCGATCCACCCATGTATTGGATAGATGACGCGACTTTTATCTTCTTGTATTTTAATAAAGAAAATACAGAAATAACGGTAACGAAAATGAATGTGGATACAAAAACCACGGAAGTTATCGCTAAAATGGCTATTACAAAGGACTCCAATCCGGCAGTATTGACAAAGGTAGATAAGGATCAACTTATCCTGCGTATCGGGAACAAACAAGCATTACTGGATTTAAAAGCCGGAACATTGACACAAATGGACCAATCGCGACCGGACAAAGGTTTTAATTACGAATTCAAATCAGATAACAAAGGGCGGGTTGTAAAACTAAACGGTAAAGAGGTAGGGAAGTTTCATTTCGAAACCAAAAATTTCTGTGCGGGCGATAACATCGCTGCTTTTGTAAAAGAATTAATGATTGGTGCAGACAGTTACCAGCAAGGTTTAATGGTGTGGAATTTTACTAAGCAGGCCTGGGAAAGTGTAGAAGCTGACGAAGTGCTTACCATAGCCGGTTGGGCGAAAGATTAACACTCAAGGAAGGGAGTTTATTTACTTACCTTTTTTTTATCGTCCTCTTTTTCTTCTTTTTGTTTTAGAATAATTTTATCTGCGTCACAACTTGGGCAAGCGGTATATCCCTTTTTCTGTGCCTCTGACAGTTCTATTGCTTTTCTGTTCGATTTAACGGCTGGACAACTTTTCGTATGGTATTTTTTGCCGGTTTCGGCTATATATACCGTTTGAGAATTTAGTTTTGCGAAACATCCAAGAACTACAAAAACGAAAAGAAGAAATGATTTTTGTAAACGCATACCTGTATAGATTTAAGTAAGCTAAAATAGAGAATATGCACGAATAAAAAAATAAAAAGGGTGTGGTCAAAATGCCTATCTTTATGCTGTTGGATGCCTCCTACAGGCTTACTGCCTAAACCCACATCTCCCGGAATTCCATGAAATGTTACTGATAATTGTGGATTCCGGAAGTTCCTAGGGTTAAGTAGTCTGAATCAATTGGGAATGAGCGTCCGCGAAATATCAGTTTGATTTTGAGTACAAAAGAAGTAAATAGTAATAAAGCAAGTAATTGTCCTCGCTGCGATAAAAAATTTGTCTGTAGGCCGGACAACATCAGCGAGTGTGATTGCTCTAAAATCGATTTAACCCCGGAGGAATACCGTTACATCAGTTCAAAATTCACCCTGTGTGTTTGCAATAACTGTCTCAAAGATTTAAAGAGCGAATACAATACCCATTTTCATTTTAACAGACCCGATAATTCCAATCCCCGTAATTTCGGATTGGGATTTGTGTTTTTTCTGCTGGCGTTGTTTTCTAACGCACAGGTCTATGCCCCTCCTGTAGGACAAAGCGGCAGTACTGCCATGCACAAAGACAGTTCAGTATTTATAAACTGGGCCAGTGCATGTGTCCTCAACAGAGCTTATCAGGATATTTCGACTCCTTCTCTTGGCCTTACAACTGTTGGAGATAGCAGCATGGCGACGGGTAAAGCACAGGCGAACGGTGTAGTAAGTTTGGGGGACGGAGGTTCAGCGATCTGTACTTTTGCTTATCCTATAATGGATGGACCAGGAAATGATTTCGCGGTTTTTGAAAACAGTATTGACGACACTTTTCTGGAACTGGCATTTGTAGAGGTGAGCAGTGACGGTGTAAATTATGTCAGGTTCCCGGCGCATTCCTTAACCGATACCGTTAACCAGACCGGAAGTTTTGGATCTACGAATGCAACTAAGATCAATAATCTGGCAGGTAAATACAGGGCAGGTTACGGTACGCCTTTCGATTTGCAGGAACTCAGCGGCAAAGCAGGACTGGATATTACGCGGATAACACACGTTAAAATTGTAGACGTGGTGGGCTCTCTCAACGACGCCTATGCCAGTCGGGATTTTTACAAGAACAAGGTAAATGATCCCTGGCCTACACCTTTTCCTTCCAGCGGATTTGATCTGGACGCGGTGGGAGTGATTCACGAAAATAAAATTACCGATATCCGGGAAAATACCCGGAAAGAAAGCTTGTCTTTTTATCCTAATCCTGTAAAACAAGGTGAACTCATATGTGTTGGTACTGAGATGCAAACAGAAAGCCTGGAACTTTTGGATTCAACCGGTAAATCTGTTTTGATTACTACAGAAAAAAATATAAGCACGATTGCACTTATTCCTGGAATTTATTTTGTGAAAATAAAAACTTCAGCCTCGGTTTTCTTAAGCAAATTACTAGTGTTATAGAAAACAACAGAAACACTTAAACTTTCTCCTTTAATTAAATCCTGAAGCAACCTCAATCTCTGGATTTATCCGGCAAAGCTCTTCAATAAAACGGTTCCTATCCCTAGGTGAAATAAGTAGGCTGTCAGATATGTTGTATGTAATTTCCAATCGGTTTAAAGAGGCGGCTGGAGCGCTGAGCGCGACTTGAGACTCCTGAATTTTTGTGATCTTTGAAATGGAAATGCGTTTACGAAAGAGAAAACCGGAGCGGATTTCTAAAATATCTTTTTCAATGCGATAATTAGTAGTCAGTAGAAGATGTGTTACAAAAGCAGTGATAATAAGCAGAAAAATCAGTCCGGGCCAAATGGCGTTGTAATACATGACAAAGGCCACTCCCGTGAGCACTGTATATAAAGGAAGTACTAATCCGATGCCTATTTTGGACCTGTACTTTGTCATTATTTAGCAGGTGTAGTTGAAGGAGAAAAACGGTAAATAAAAGCCGTCTGGTTGTCGTTTAAAGGGTTGAGGAAATAGAGGGTTTTATCAATCAGGCTCGGTTCGATGGTTGCCTCATAGGTAAGACCCGGAAAACGTTTTTTTGTGGAGTCGACCCTGGCCTGGATGTTTTCGGCCTGCCAGAAGATCATGTACGTCGGTTTATCTTTCTCCTGAAGTTTGTTGTAGAACACCACAGCACTGTCGGCTGTATATGTTTTGTTAATCCCGCAAACAGAAACCCATTTACCGTAATAAAACAAAGGTGGGAGCAGGAAGTCATTTTCCTTATTGCTGTCTTCTACAAAAAAATTATTGGAATCGTTTTTGGTGTACAGGTAATACATGGCTTCCACCCGGTGTCTTTTGCTATAGGAAGTACTCAGAATGGGCAACAACAGGAGGTTGAGTGTGATTACAAAAATTTTGGAGAAACGGAATAACTTCAGGTTTACTTTGTGTTTGTATTTCTCATGGAGCATAAACATGCCAATGGTTCCTGAAATTACCATTAAGGGAAGTATGGTCATTACAAAACGTTCCTGCTTGTTTGGGAAATATGTATGAAAAGCCAGGTAAAAAAGAACCGGCCAGAAGAGCAGAGGTGTTTTTTTCCAGCTGTAGAAATAACCTGCGAACAATAAAAAACTCAAAGGAGGAATGAGGAGTCCAAAGATCAGATCAAAATACATGTGCCAGTTGTCACTGCCATAGGCGCCTGCGTTGTCGATGTT
>CAZMHW010000186.1:0-6995 GCA_964566105.1 uncultured Akkermansia sp. | reverse complement strand
CAGTTGTGGTGGTTAATGATTACCGGGGCTTTTGTGTGCATTATTTCTTTTATGTGGGATTACCTCCGTTATACCTACCGTCAAACAAATTCCTGGTCAGTTTTTTCTTCGCAGGACTTGTTTTCAGAAATCGGGAATTATGTGCCCGGGAACTTTAACACCCCACTTTTTTTTATAGGCTTTTTACTTATGAGCTCCTCTCTTTTTATATCCATCCTTAAACCAGCTAAAAAATGAAAACCAACGACCGCCTTTTAATTCTGGCTACCGCAGCCTACAGTTATTTATTTTACGAACAAAATGCAGGGATTAATTTTCTACTCTTTAATCTATTATTTGCAGGCACACTTCTTTACCGGAATAAAAACCTCTTGAAACAGCGTAACTGGTTGGTAGCTCTTTTTTTTACGCTTATCAGTGCAAGTTCTATAGTCCTTCATTCCAGCGCACTAGCCATTTTTGCCAATTGTTTTAGTTTAATGCTTTTGTCGGCTTTTGCTCTCGATAAAAAAACATCCTTCCTTTTTTCTTTTCTTTTTTCGGCGTATTCTGTGATCAGTGCTTTCGTCTTCATGGTAATTGACGCCTCTGTGAGATCGCAAAATCAACAGGTACCTTCCTCTAAGGACAAGGGATACCGTCTGTTTACCATTTTTGTGGTAGTACTCTTGTGTGTGTTGTTTTTTGTGATGTACCAACAAGCTAATCCCTTGTTTGCCGAAAATACCAAATGGGTCAATTTTGACTTTATCAGTTTTTCCTGGCTGGCTTTTACAGCTTTTGGTTTTACACTCGTTTACGGACTTTTTTATTACCGGTCGATAGAATCCATTGCGCTTTGGGAAAATAATTTAGCCTTGACCACGAGCGAACCAGAAGAACTCCAAAAAACAAAATACAGCCTGGAACTCTCTGCGGGTGTTTTATTATTTGTGTTTCTGAATGTGATGTTGATTATTTTAAATGCGGGAGATATAAACACCATCTGGTTCTCAGGTGTTTTGCCAAAAGGAATTAGTCATTCTACCTTTGTGCATAATGGGGTTTCTATTCTAATCCTGTCTATTCTTGTTGCTACCGGACTAATTATGTTTTTAAGCCGCAGCAATTTCAGCGGACTTAAAAACTCCAAAACACTAAAGGTTTTAATTTACCTGTGGATTTTTCAAAATCAGTTGATGTTATTCTCTACGGCCTGGAGAAATCAGATTTATATTCACGATTACAACCTCACCTACAAAAGAATAGGGGTGTATGTATGGCTGGTCCTGGCAGCGCTGGGCCTGGCCTTCAGTTTTATTAAAGTGTTGAAAAACAGGTCTAACTGGTACCTCATTCGCTCCAACGTGTCGTTATGGTTTTGTTTGCTGGTATTCAGCAGTGTTTTAAACTGGGATGTGCTCATTACGCGTTATAATTTGAAAAATAAAGCCATTCAGGAAGTTGATTTACATTATTTACTCAAACTCTCAGATTCTAACATTCCGGAGCTCCTGGCTTTAACCCGTGAAAAGAGATTTGAACTGGTAAATGGAAGGTTAAAGAATTATACCAGCGAAACCGCGAGCAGAGAGTTTCATCTTACTTATAAAAACCTGTTGCTGAATAAGATCAGTCATTATCAGGCCAATTACAACCCATCCTGGCAGAGTTGGGATTTTATTGATCTGCGTATTCAAAACGCATTAACCGATAACTAATATTATATAGTATGAAAACAAACACGCTCCTGAAACTGGTATTATTTTGTTTGCTTCTGGTATTGACCCGTTTTTTAAAGACCGGACATTATTCATTTATCTTTTTATTCTGGAATCTTTTTCTTGCCTGGTTACCTTACTATTTTATAATGAACTACTCTAAAGTAAAAAGTCGTTTTGCTCAAATGACATTGATCGGTATGACCATTCTTTTTTTACCCAATGCACCTTATCTGCTAACGGATCTTTTTCACCTAAGCAAAAATCTGGTGGCTCCGCTTTGGTTCGACCTGGTTTTGATTTTAAGTTTTGCACTCCTGGGCTTAATTCTCTTTGTGATCACTACCGATGAACTTTTAAAGGCGATAGTGCCTTATTTTCGTTCACGGATCGTATTTGCCTGTTGTAAGCTTCTCATCATCCTGTCAAACGGTTATGGAATTTACCTGGGGCGGTATCTGCGTTTTAACAGTTGGGACATTGTGTCGCGTCCCGATGAACTGGCTTCAGGTATGTTTCGTTCAGTATTTGATTTGAATTGTTATAAAGAAACGCTGGCTGTAAGCTTTACCTTTGCTATTTTTTTATATTTACTCTTTGAAATTTACGAGTCCTTTAAAAAGAAACTGGAACAACAGAATGGAGTATTTTAAAAACAGATTCAGCGCATTTAAATATGCTTTTTCGGGGCTTGCGGCAGCTTTTAAAAGTGAAGTGCATCTTAAATTGTATTTGTTTATTGCATTGACAGTCATTGGCCTGGCTTTTTATTTTGGAGTTTCCAAAACCGAGTGGCTGGAATTGTTTGCATGCATTACTCTTGTCATTACACTTGAGATGTTTAATTCGGCGATTGAAAAATTATGTGATCTGGTAATGCCCGAAAAACATCCAAAAATCAAATACATTAAAGATGTAATGGCCGGAGCGGTGCTCTTAGCTTGTATTTTTGCGGCAATAGTTGGGGTGATGGTATTTATGCCTTACCTGAAAGGAATTTAATTATTGATTGACTCATCTCTGACTGTCTTTGCAATAGGTATCGTAAAGCTTCACGGCCATTTCGTCGCCAAGACCATCAGCTTTTCCAAGGTCTTCGCACGCGCCGCGTTTATCTTTGCTGGCCATCTTGATAGCGGCCCTGTTAACATAAGCCGCGGGATAGTCGAATTTTAATTTTATGGAGTAATCCAGATCTTTCAGCGCCTCCACATATTGTCTGTTTCCACCTTTAGCCACACCCCTGTAACAGTAACTCACCGGATTTTTCGGATTTATTTTGATGGCCTCGTCCAGATCTGCAATGGCGCCTGAATTATCGTTCGCGTTAATTTTTGCCGAAGCTCTTGAAACCAGTGCCTCTTCTTCGTTTGGGATGCCGTCAATGTAAACGTTCCAGTCCGTAACAGCGCCTTTAAAATCGCCGACTTCAAATTTACTTTTGGCTCTCAGTTTATAAGCTTTATAATCTTTTTTAGTTTCAGGCATTAGTTTAATAGCCTCATTCAATTCTTTAATGGCGTAGTTGTATTCTTTTTTAGTAAAACGGATCTCGCCCTTTAACTGAATCACTTCCACGTAATTGGGTTTCATGTCGGTTGCTGTTTCGCAAGTCTCAAGGGCCAGTTTGTAATTTTTGCCTTTAAACATAAGCATGGCTCTGTAATAATATAGTTCCGGATCATCCAGTTTTTCTTCATTCGAAATATATACGGCTGTGTCAAACAATACCTTAGCTTCGTTAAAGTTGTTGGAAAGAAAATTGGCCATTCCCTTGAGTTTAAGTGATTCGTAATTTAGAGGGACTATTTTTTCAGCTTTATCGAGGTCCTTTAAAGCGTCTTTGTATTCCTGCAGTTTTATTTTTGCAAAGCCCATTTTATTATAAGCCTCCCAATAATCCGTTTTTTCTTTAATCGCTTTTTTAAGAAGTGGAATCGCCTCTTTGTATTTTGCCGAATCGATTAATTTAGAGGCCTTTGCATATAGCTTTTCATGATCTGGAACACTGTCTTTTTTTACAGTCTCCTGCGCCTTCAAACTTAAGGTCAAAAGCCAGATAAAGCAAAACAAGAACCACTTATAAAAGCCCGATGCCACTGTTAATTATACTGTTTAAGAAAACGATAAAATGATTACCTTTATACAAATATAGCTTGTTATGATGCCAATAGGAACAATAATTTTAATAGTCGTAATTATCCTTACTCTTTTTCTGTCGTTTGTAACGGTGCAACAGGGTACAATTGCCATAACCACAATTTTTGGTAAGTTTAGTAGAATTCTACGCCCTGGTTTAAATTTTAAAATCCCTTTTATTGAAAAAGTATTTAAAAAAATATCCGTCCAAAATAGAAGCTCTGAACTTGGTTTTCAAGCGGTTACGGTAGATCAAGCGAACGTAAACTTTACCGCTATGCTGTTATATTCTGTAATTAACAGCGACGAGGAAACCATTAAAAACGTAGCTTTTAAATTTATTGACGAACGTAATTTTATGCAGGCTTTGGTGCGTTCAGTGGAAGGTTCGGTTCGCGCTTTTGTTGCTACCAAAAAACAATCGGAAGTTTTGATTTTAAGAAGGGATATTGTAGAAGCCGTTAAAGATCAGTTGGACAGAACATTGGAAGACTGGGGATATCATTTAATTGACCTTCAATTAAATGACATTACTTTTGATGAGGAAGTCATGCGTTCAATGGCCAAAGTTGTGGCGAGTAACAATTTAAAATCGGCGGCGGAAAATGAAGGGCAGGCTCTGTTAATTACAAGAACTAAAGCAGCGGAAGCAGAAGGTAATTTTATAAAAATCTCAGCCCAGGCAGAAAAAGATGCTTCACAGTTAAAAGGGCAGGGAATTGCCTTGTTCAGACAGGAAGTGGCTAAAGGGATGGCAGGTGCCGCCAAAGAAATGGAAGAAGCCAACCTAGATTCTTCTTTGATCCTATTTAGTATGTGGACCGAAGCTGTGAAAAACTTTGCCCAGGAGGGTAAGGGAAATGTTATATTTTTGGACGGCAGCGTAGAAGGCATGCAAAAAACCATGAAAGACATGATGGCATTAAATCAACTAAATCAAAACACAAAAAAATAAATAGCAAAAATGAAAAAACAAGTAACCAAGATTACCCTTGCACTCAGTTTTTTGTCCCTGACAGCTTTTTCTCAGGAGGGCAAAATAATTCCTTGCAACACTTATGAGGCGATGGAACAGCATTTTGCTGAAGATCCACAGGCGAGAAAAAATTACGAAGCGGCTCAGGAAAAGCTTAAAAATCAACTTATTGAATTTGAAAAAAGCGCTGCCAGAACAACGGCATTTCAATACACGGTACCGGTAGTATTCCATATTTTATACGATTGCAATAGTGCAACCATTACCGACGCGTCGATCACTCAGGCTTTAGTTGAAATTAATAATGACTACGCCCGCAACAATCCAGATACAGGACTTATTGTTCAACCTTTCAGATCTTCCTATATCAATTCGGATATTAAATTCATGCTTGCAAAAAAAGATCCGCAAGGGAATTGTATTAATGGAATTGTAAGACACGAAGACGTAAAAACAAAATGGTATCAGGCACAGGCAAACACCGGAAGTGCCAGTTATTGGACCTACACCTGGGATCCTACTAAATATCTGAACGTGTACCTCGTAAGTGAAATCGTACCGCAAGGCACCGTTACAGGTGGAGGAACTATTGTGGGTTACACGTTCAGGCCGGGAACATGGCCAACAGGCGATGGTCATGATGCTATTGTGTATGACTGGGATTTTATTTCAGGAACCAGCAATGGTGTGCCTAAATCAAGGTCCTTAAGTCATGAAATGGGACATTGGTTAAGTCTGGCGCATACTTTTGGAAACACAAATAACCCTGGCACAACCTGTGCCGATGATGGAATTACAGATACCCCTGTTACCAAAGGCGAATTTGGAGGGTGTGCTTCGAGCACCATTTCAACCTGTACGCAAACAAATCCCGCCATGGTAGGCTTAAACAATGTGCAGAATATTATGAATTATTCGGATTGCCCGAGAAACTTTACAACCGGACAAACCAACAACATGCGCAACACACTCGCTGCTTCTGTTAATGGCCGTAATAATTTGTATTCTCCTGCAACTCTTGCTTTTACAGACGTGGATGGACTCGGTTCCTGCAAACCAAAGGCTCAATTCTTCTCTACCAGTTGTTCCTACACCGTGTGTAAGGGTGGCAATTTAACTTTTAAAGACTTCTCTTTTAATGGCACGGTCACTGCAATTCAGTGGGGGGCAGATAATGGAGCTATTATTGCAAACCCTTCTGCTTCTATAACCAATGTGGTTTTCCCAAATCTGGGAACAACACTCGTTTCCCTCACTGTAACCAACAGCCAGGGATCTGACAGTAAAACTATCCCAGTTTCGGTTTTTGATAACACAATCGGAATTAGTGGCGTTTATTTTGAAAGTTTTGAGATTCCCGGAGTGCCAACAAACTGGGCGGTAACTAACGTAAACAACGATGCACTTACCTGGACACAAACAGAGAGTGCCTCTTACGATCAGGCAACTTCGTTTTTTATTGAAGGTGCATTAAACCCTCCTAATAATGTGGATATGCTTAATTTCCCTGCTATTGATGCTCTTAACAATCAAGGTATGTCACTTGAATTTGCTTACGCTTACAGACAAAGTTCAAGTACGCAGGTGGATGTAATTAAGGTTCAGGCTTCTAAAGATTGTGGTGGTACCTGGTCTGACATTTATTCTCCTCCGGCATCTACCTGGGCTAATGGAAGTGGTGGTGTTTCTTCGGATCCGTTTTACCCTTTCAGTAATGAGTGGAAAACCTATAATGTAACCAATTCTCCATATTGGGCTAACTTTAAAAACTCAGCTAACGTGTTGGTTAGAATTAATTTTACGGAGAGTCCTGCCGGTTCTGGTAATAACTTTTTTGTTGACGCTGTCAGCTTTTTTGATCCAACCGGGGTCAATGAACTTACAAAAAGTATTGCGTTTAGTTTGTATCCGAATCCAACAAATGGAGAGGCAAATGTGCATTTTCAACTAAATGACCCGGCTACAATTAAAATTGAAGTGGTTGACATTCTGGGCAGAAACGTGTTACCTGGGATTGAAAACAACTTCCCTGCTGGTGAACAAACTATTAATGTAAACAAAGGCAACCTGCTTCCAAAAGGCGTATATTTTGTAAACCTTACCTACAAGGGTGCAAAAATGTCAAGCAAGTTGGTTATCAACTAATTTAATTTTATAAAATAAGTAATCCCGGTTAGTTC
>CAZMHW010000185.1:0-7020 GCA_964566105.1 uncultured Akkermansia sp. | reverse complement strand
TTCCAGGGCCTTTCCTTTGCGGTTACTTCGTAATCCACTTTTCTTTCCACCTGAACCAGGTAATTGCGCCTGTGTTTGCGTTCAGGATGTAATAAACGCTTGGTGAGTGTTTTGTCGGTGGTAAGGATCAATAGTCCCTCGCTGTCTTCATCCAGACGTCCCACAGCATTGGTGCCTTCAGGGAAATCATAATCCAGGTCCCCTAATAAAGTATGTTTATAAGGACTCACAAACTGAGAGATCATTTTGTAAGGTTTATAAATTATAAAATAGCGGTCCATAAAATTTCAGTCTGCAAAAATAGGAGATTTTTCCGCTTTATTTGGTATTTTTGATTTTGTTCAGATTGAATGTTAACTCCCTCTCTCAGCATAGAAAAAGTAAGCACTGACGCGGTTATGGAGCTCAAAAAGCTTTCCACAGAAACTTTTGTAGAATCCTTTGCGCAGGTAAATACAAAAAAGGATATGGAGATGTATCTGAGTAAAAGTTTTAATGAAAATACACTCCTTGAAGAATTGAAAAATCCACTGGTGATGTATTATTTCGCCCTTTTAAATAAAGAACCGGTAGGCTACCTGAAACTTAATTTTAGTGGAGCACAAACGGATGTTAATGCTAAAGACAGTCTTGAGATAGAACGTATTTATGTTCGTAAAGCCTTCCAGGGGAAGCAGTTGGGGCAGGCCCTGTTTAATAAAGCAATGGAAGTGGCCAGGGAGCATAAAATGAAGAACATTTGGCTGGGCGTTTGGGAAAAAAATCCGGGAGCGATTCGTTTTTACAAAAGAAATGGCTTTGTTGAATTTGGTAAACATCCTTTTGTTTTAGGAGAAGATCTTCAAACGGATATATTAATGAAACTGGAAATTTAAAAAGAATTGGGATGAATAGAATTGACCGTTTATTTGGGATACTGACCCTTTTGCAATCCAGAAAATATGTGAGTGCTGAGAAGATCTCGGAAAAATTTAAGATCAGTGTGCGCACCGTTTACAGAGATGTAAAAGCGTTGGCAGAGCAGGGGATTCCTGTAAGTTTTGAACCTACAAAGGGTTATTTTATAGTGGAAGGTTATTTTCTGCCACCTATTTCGTTTAACTCAGACGAAGCCAGCGCGTTGTTATTGATAGAAAGTATTGTGTATGGTTTTTCTGATAAATCCATTAAGAAAAACTATTCCAGCGCCTTAAATAAAATAAAAGCGGTACTCAGTAAAAATCAAAAAGAAAAACTCGAACGCCTCCATAACACCACACATTTGCAGTTACCTTCGCGCATTACTCCCGACCTCGATTATCTCTCCGATCTTCAAAAATCCATTTCATCCAAGAACATTATTGAAATTGAGTATTGCAACTCCAAAGAACAAGCCAGCAAAAGACAACTTGAACCCATTGGCCTGGTATTCTATGCCCTCAGCTGGCATCTCATTGCCTGGTGTCACCTACGCAACGAATACCGTGATTTTAAAATATCAAGAATACGAAGTATAAAAGATACCGGAATCTCTTTTACCAGAACCGAACACATGCCGCTGAGTGAATATTTGAAGGAATTGCCGGTGAGTTTTTGATCCGGATTAAATTTCTTTTCTAAAATAAAATACCACTGCCATAGGGTTGTCACTCTCCCCATTTAGTTTTGTGTCATTATTAAAACAAAAAAATATGACACTTACAAAAATGTTACTGAAGGAGATGGAAGCCGAAGCGCAAACCACCCGTAAAATGCTGGCCTGCGTGCCCGCCGACAAATTAGACTGGAAACCACATCCAAAAAGTATGACGGTAAAAAGTCTGTCTACCCATTTGGCTGAAATACCTTCCTGGGTGACTTTGGCTATCACCACCAGTGAATTAGATTTTGCCAAAGGACCCTATGAACCTTATCCCGTAAAAAGCACGCAAGATTTGCTCGAATGTTTTGAGAAGAATTATGCAGAAGCAAAAAGCAACCTGGAAAAAGCAACCGACGCAGATTTATTACCGAATTGGACCATGCGCAGCGGGGATCAGATTTACATGGTGTCTACAAAAGGAGAGACTATTCGTCATGCCTTTTCGCAAATGGTACATCACCGTGCACAATTAGGTGTGTTTCTCCGTTTGCTCAATATTCCTATTCCGGGCAGCTACGGTCCAAGTGCCGATGAAGCACCTCTTTTTAGTTAGATAAACAGGACACGAATTACTGGAATGACTATGTTCTTTTTGTTTTTTTATAAAGTAATTCGTGTCCTCATTGTAATTATTTTGTCCGTACTTTGTATTCTTATGAGGAATATAAAGCACTATGTTGACTCTTGATTTTCACCCCTTTCCACTGCTGAGTACCCATCGGTTGCTTCTCAGAGAAGTAGTTCCGTCTGACGTGAACGAAGTTTTTGTTCAACGGTCCCATCCTGAAATCAGAAAATACGTTCAAAAACCAGCTGCAAAGAACGTGGACGAGGCTTCTGCCTTTATTGAAAAGATTGCTCTGCAAAAAAACAATAAGGAGGCAATCCACTGGGCCATTACACTTTCAGGCCAGGATAAACTAATTGGTTCGGTGTGCTTGTGGAATATAAATTCCCGTGACCAGAAAGCTGAACTCGGTTATAGCCTCCATCCTGACTATTTTGGAAAGGGTATTATGAATGAAACACTTAAAGCTATCCTTGCTTACGGGTACACGCGTATGGGACTTAAAATGATAGATGCCTATACCCGTAAAAACAACTTGCCATCCATTAATTTACTCGAAAGGCAGGGGTTTAAAAGGAATTTACTGTTTGAGAAAGAACATGTGAGTAGGGAGGAACTGGAGTATAATGTGGTTTATACCCATTTGAATCCATCCTATTAATGTGTACCTTGGTAATATGAAACTACTCAAGGGCATTTTATGGATCTTACTTTTTACCTCCTGTTCGCACCAAAACACGTATAAAGAGACTGAAACCGATCTGCAGGAAGAAATCAAAAACAGAATGCTTGTTTTAGAGAATGACACTGCAATAGGAGTATCCGTGCGCGAAGAAGCCATATCCTTAGATAAAGAAGTTGGTAACATTTTATTATTATCAAAAGACATTGAGAATATTGGAGTGTCGGTGAAAAGGGGAAACGCCTATTTTAAAAGTTTAAGTTCGAAACACGGGGTGAATCCCTCAGATTTCACAACCCTGCGAACAGACATGCACCTGGATGAAATTTCACTGATTTTGAAACAAAATGAACTACACTTACTAAATCAAATACTTTTCAGGAGTGGAAAAACCAATCTACCGCTCTATACTGCTCACTGAACAAAATTACCTGAAAGTTACAGCTTTTTTAAAATTAGGTCAATCTGTCGAAAATTGATGATTGTTCTTGATGGGAAAAAAAATCTTTGTTATATTGCATAACACTAAGAACCTAAAATTTAGATTTTAAACCATGAAAAAACTATTACTTACGCTCTCTTTATTCACTTTTGCCTTTGTAGGTAAGTCTCAGGACGATCTTTATCAACAGCTTAAAACAGCGATTACACAGTCACATCCGGAAATAAACATGGACAACAAGCTCATTGCTTATAACATATGGAGTGTAGCGGATGCAGAAAGCAGAGAAGCAAATAAAAGTTTTGAAAAAGCTTATTTAGTTTGGGAAAAAGCAAAATTGAAAGGAGGTTCCAAAGGGATAGTGGTGGTGGCTATTAACAAAGACAATCTTTCAAGCACTGCGTCTATCGTTTTTTCTAAAGATGGCATGGTAAAGACCCTTTCCTTTAAATACGATGATTTACGGGGATTAAATGAGGGTACGCCGGCTAATTTGGTATTCGATTCCAATGGCCAGCAAATTTATAAAAACCTGAAAGCCCAGGTTGTTTACAGTTCTATCAATAGTTTAATTACCCGTTAATATTCCTCGTATGAACAAAATTATTATTTGCCTGATATTCTTATTTGTAAGTGTTTTTTCAAAAGCACAGATAAACGACAATTGCATAAATGCTATTCCGCTTTGCAGTACCCCTAGTTTTACCTTCAATGCGAATAGTGGTCCGGGTAGTATTGTTGATTTTTCAACCACAAGCACTATTTCGAATCCTTCTGTTAATCCAAATCCACCAAATTCAGGTTGTCTTCATTCAGGGGAATTAAATCCACAATGGCTATTAATTACCATTGGTAACGCCGGGATGCTGGAATTTGTGTTCGGAGCCGGTAACAGTGCTAATCCTCAGGCTGGTTGTTATGACTGGGCCATGTGGCCTTATTCTCCCGCTACCTGTTCAGGTATTTTTAATAATACACTGCCTCCAATTCGTTGTAACTGGAATGGCGACTGTGGCCCACATGGAACCGGGATTGCGTCTGCCGCCAATTATACTACTTTCGGAGGAAGTTCCAGTAATTTTGAAGCACCTCTGGCAGTAAATGCCTGTCAGCAGTTTGTTATTTGTATTTCAAACTACAGTGGGGTAAACACTCTGGTGAGTTTCCAAAGTCTTGGAACAGCCAGTTTATCCTGCAGCCCGAATTGTAACCCGAGTTATTCGATTTGTAATGGATCCAGTGCCACGATCGTACCGGTTAACTTTGCAGCACTCGCCAATCCGGTATTTTCAATTCAACCGGGTGGGATGAGTAATACCACCGGAAGTTTTGTAGTATCACCTACGGTTACTACTTCTTACACTACTTATATAACAGGAGCTAATCAGGTGAATGCCATTGAAACCATTAATGCCGTTTCAACGGTTACCGTTTATTCACAGCCATCTGCAGCTCCAACCATCACACAAACTACCTGCTCAAGTACCCTGAATGCAGTCAACTTAAATCTGAGCTTTACATCGCCAACACCCGCACCGAGTTATTCGGTTGTTTGGTCTCCTCCAATGACCGGAGCCACCAGCACCGCACAAACAAGTTATACCGGGGGCATAAGTCCCGGCACCTACAATGCAACTATTACCACTGCAAATGGGTGTGTTACCTATACCAATGTTACAATTAACCCTATTCCGGCTCCGCCTGCAATAAACCTTGCACCGATTAACACCAGTCATACCATTACCTGTTTACAACCTACGGTTGTTATTACCTCATTAGATCCAACCAATACGTACACCTGGAGTAATGGCTTAATAGCGCCGATTACAGGCTCTGTTGCTTCCTTAACAGGAACCGCCACCGGTATCTGGACGATTACAGCCGTTAATCCCGTTTCCGGTTGTGCTTCTACAAAAACCTTTGCGGTCATGCAGGATATAACACCTCCTACGTCAGTTATGTCTCCGTCCTTTCAAAACATCACCTGCAATCTCGCATCTATTTCTACGGTTACCGCGTCTGCAAATCCAACCGTAAATATTACGCACCAGATCCTTTCCCCACTGGGAGGAACGTTTACAGCAAACTCACATACGGTTGCTTATCTACCGGGCGGCGTAGGCATTTTTACCTATTGCGTGGTGAACGACGTAAACGGATGCAGTACGTGTAAGACATTTACCGTGGCTTCCAACCAGGGGTTTCCAACCTACAGCGTGGTGAGTGCCGAGAATTTTACACTTGGCTGCGGTTCCCGCAGTACAGCTGTTATTAGTATTATTAACGGGAATACGACTCCTCCGGGAGGGTCTATTTCTTATACCTTATTACCCCCGGGGCCATCAACTACAACTCCAAGTGGCACGCTAAGCTTAAATAGTACTTACACTGTGTCGGCACCAGGTACCTGGACCGTTGTGACAAAAGATAACCTGAGTCTCTGTGAGACGCGAAATCCTATTTCAATTTTGTCCAACACGTTTGCTCCCAACGATAGTGTTACTGTTCCGAGACTCATTTTAAACTGTGACGTACCAAGAATCACTTTAAAAGGAGCCAGTAAAACATCAAATGTCAATTATAATTGGTCATTTCCCGGAACCCCAGGTAATCAGCCGGGGGACACGATCACCATATACGCTAATTTCGCGGCTTCAAGTAGTTCTGTCATAGCTAATTACACGCTCACAATTACTGATAATAGCAGCACCTGTAAAAGCACAACGGTTATTCCTATGAGGCAAAACATATATCCTCCTATACCGGCTATTAGCAATGGAGGAACTTTCTCGCTTACCTGTTCTACAAACACTATCATGCTTACCAACTTAAGTAAAACCGGAATCCCTCAAACTACCGGGTTTCCTGACAATCAACAGGTAATTGGCTACCTCTGGGATGGGCCTACACCGCAGGAACAGGGACACTCTTCATCCACTTACATTGCAGCAACAGTGGGAGTATATACAATGACCGCTAAGGATCTGAATAACGGATGCACCTCTCAAACGACCACGGTAATTGGAGATAATAGAATATATCCGATTATCACCAATAAAACACCGAGACCAAATTATATATTGGATTGCGGAAGTTCTTTTGTTCAGATTGGACCAGTTTTCCCTTCCGGTACAAATCCTTATAGCTATAGCTGGAGTTATCCACCGGGTGCAAGTATTACCCCTGTAGCCAGTGGATCTATCACAACAAATAGCATAGGTGTTTACAGAGAAGTGGTTACAAATACAGTAAATGGTTGCGCTACACTTATTGAATATGGTGTTAGTAATGGATCTTTAACCGTGGCTTTTGAAGCGCAACCGGTAACGGGTTACGCTCCCCTGAATGTGACGTTCTTCAACAATTCAGCTTCCAGTACAACTATACAAAGCCAGGCTTCATCGAGTATTACGGCCTATTGGAATTTTGCAAATGGTACAAGTTCCATCACTACATCTTCTAACTTGTCACCGGCTTCTACCTACAGTTTACCTGGAACGTATGTTGTTCGTTTGTTTGCAACCAAAGGAACCTGCTTAGATACTGCGGAAATGACCATACACGTGGATATTCCGTCGGAGTTGGCTATTCCAAACGTATTTACTCCGAATGGTGACGGCGCAAACGATGTTTTCTTTTTGAAAAGCACCAATCTGCAGGAAATAAATATATTAATCTTTGATCGTTGGGGCCATAAAGTGTATGAG
>CAZMHW010000184.1:0-7054 GCA_964566105.1 uncultured Akkermansia sp. | reverse complement strand
CCTGTAAAGTCTCCTGTTTTTTGGTAGGAGGTAGCCTTCTTGAAAAGGGGAATATTCAAAAAACCGTGGTTGCGATAAAAAAAATTTCTAAGATCCCCGTTATACTTTTTCCAGGAGATGAAACGCAGCTTTGTAAAGAAGCAGATGGGCTTTTCTTACCAAGTCTGGTGTCGGGTAGAAATTCTGATTATTTGATTGGCAAACAAACTTTAATGGCTCCGATTATTAAAAAAATGCGTCTTCCATCCGTTCCGATGGCGTACTTGTTACTTCAGGGCAATAGTGTCTCAAGTACTCAAAAAGTGACAGGCACCATGCCGTTGCGTATTCGTCAAAAGACTAAGATCATTCATATAGCGCAAGCATCGGAGCTTTTAGGATTTAAGCTGATCTATCTGGAGGCTGGAAGTGGCGCTAAAACCGGTGTTCCGGCGTCCATTATCCGGGATGTAAAACAAGAGGTATCTCTACCTTTAATTATAGGCGGAGGCATTAACACTAAAGAAAAGGCACAGGTGGCTTTAAAAGCAGGGGCCGATTTGTTGGTGGTTGGAAATGCACTTGAAAAAGATGTATATTTATTGACTAAGATAAGTTCCTGTTTTTAAGTCCGCACATTTGTGTAACATTTTAATTACCGTAACTTTACCAACGCCTATGAAATTAGTAGTGATAACGCCGTCGAAGGATGTACCCGACGAACAAAGCCTGGTTACTAAAATGTTCGAAAGCGGCTTAAAAACCTTGCATCTGAGAAAGCCAAAGTATTCAACCAATCAAATGGCGGAGTACCTGAAAGAAATCCCGGCTCATTTTCACAACAGA
This sequence comes from uncultured Akkermansia sp., assembly GCA_964566105.1. Classification (GTDB taxonomy): domain Bacteria; phylum Bacteroidota; class Bacteroidia; order B-17B0; family Aurantibacillaceae; genus Aurantibacillus. The sequence goes on along the minus strand of CAZMHW010000184.1, from coordinate 6,229 downwards.
ATTGTTATTCATTCGCATCACAAACTCGCTTTAAAATTTACATTAAAGGGAATTCATCTGAGCAGGAATCACCTGTCAAAAAGCTGGAAATACTGGTTTACACGAATGCGCCTGCGCATGAGATTTGGCCAGACATCGAAAAGCCGTTCCTACTCGAGATTACAACAGGTTTATGCCACAGAAGAGCAAACCTATGACTATTTTTTACTCGGAACCATGTTCAATAATATGACAGGCGACCTATACAGTGGTTTTTATGAGGAAGGTGTGGTAGCGGCCAATAAAAACAGTGGAAAAAAGTTAGTGGCCCGTGGTGGCACAACGCCTGCTTCCGTTTCTAAAGTGCTCAAGTATGGGTTTCATGGCATAGCTTTCAATTCGTATTTGTGGAACGCAGACATGCCCTATGAGAACTTTTTGAGCATTCTTAAAGAGTTTAAGAAAGAAAACATCGAAATCGAATAATAATGGGTTTTGATCTCGTTTCCTTTTTACGCAACGAATGGCCTGGACTACTGGTATTTATCATTGCCGCGCTGGGAGTTTGGCTTACAATCAGAGAAACCATCTGGTGTTGGCCCGTTTCATTGGTTGCTGTTATTATTTCTATTCTGGTATTTTTCGAGGAGCGTCTTTATGGAGACATGGCGCTTCAAATTTTTTATTTTTTCGCGGGAATTTATGGCTGGATCTACTGGAAAAAAAACAAGAAGAGAGTCTTTGAAATCAAACGCATCGACCTCAAATTAGTGCCATTACTGCTTTTAATTACACTTGCGCAGGCCTTGCTTTATTATTTTTTGATTGTTCGGTTTGGCGGAGATAAACCTGTTTTAGATGCTGTATTAACAGCTTGTAGCCTCACCATCACGTATATGATGACCAAAAAGTGGCTGGAGAATTGGTTGCTGTGGGTGTTTATTGATGCGGCCTATGTTTTTTTATATTGTCTGAAAGAAATGTGGTTCTTTGCCGCATTAAATTTGTTTATGGCAATTCTTGCTTATTATGGCTGGTTAAAATGGCGGAAAGCAGTATCATAAAAATTGCGGTGATTGGCCCTGAAAGTACCGGCAAAACGTCGCTGTGTGAGGCTTTGGCACAGCATTATCAAACAGTGTGGGTACCGGAGTATGCCAGGGAATATTTCAACGATTCTGATATTTATAATTACACTTTGGAGGACCTGGTGATTATTGCAAAAAAGCAACTTGAATTGGAGCAGGGGTTATTGGGTAGGGCCCGACGATTTTTATTTTGCGATACAACACTCATCACCTTAAAAATTTGGGCTGAGTTGGAGTTTCAGCAAACACCGGCATTTATAGAAGAACACTTAAAGAAAACAAAATACGATCATTATTTTATCACAGACACCCAGTTGCCCTGGATTGCCGATGGATTAAGACAAAACAAGCATAGCCGCGAACTTTTGTTTAAGATGAATAAGTCAGAGGCTGAACAAACTGCCACACCTGTTACAATAATTTCGGGAGCAAACCATGAGAGGCTGAATAACGCTATTAAAACCATTGAGGATTGCTTCCATTGCTGAGCGGAAATTATTAGAATCCATCCATCGGAAGAACCGGTTTTACATGATTGGTGGTAAAAGACTCGAATCCTGGGGTAAAGATTCTGACGGGTAATTTAGGAGATTTCACAGGGAATGGTAGTTGAAGTTGTGACTCCGTTAGAAGTGGAGCTGCTTTTGACAGCTTTTCTCCTACAAGATTCTTCAAAACTTTGCGCTGATTTTTTATCACCGTTGTGAGTTTCTGTAGTCATTACATTGCCATAGGCGTCCTTGCATGTACAGGTTTTTGTTACAGTTTTTACGCACGATGATAAAAGAAAAATCAAAGCGATTGAAATGCGGGGGGTGTTATTTGCCATTTAATTTGGATAATGTATAAATATAAAAGTATTTTTCGAAAGCGAAAAGTCGGACTGAACTGAAATAACCCTCAAACGAATTTAAGATACGATCAAATCGGTTTTAAAGTACCGTTGTTACATTTTGGTCGCACCCAAATCGCAAATCTTAAAAAACTCGGTTTCTGTTACTTTTCCAACACTTAAACGCCCCAGCCGAACCAGATCCATGTTTTTAAAAAAAGGATCTTTTTTCAGCATTTCAAGGCTTACAGGTTTTTTAAAGTCCTTAACCGGGGAAAAGTCCACTGCCAGCCATGCCGTTTCTTCCGTGGTGGGGTCCTGGTAATGTTCTTTTACTACTTTGGCAATACCCACAATTTCCTGACCCTCGTTGCTGTGATAAAAAAAGGCTAAATCTCCTTTTTTCATGTCGCGCAGGTTGTTGCGGGCGGCATAGTTCCGTACCCCCGTCCAGTCTGTTTTTTTGTCCTTTTTAAGCTGTTCCCAGCTGTATTTAAAGGGTTCGGACTTAATTAACCAATAGTTCATAAAGCAGCTCTGAATGTAGTTTAGGCCCTAAAAGTAATATAATTTCGGAAAATCTGTTTTTAAAGCAAAAATCCTCTCAAAATAGTGTTGTTTTACTCAAAAATTGACTACATTTGCACCCGAATTCAAAATCAGAAAGAATCTTTTTGCAGATGGCCAATAAAATCAATACTTCCAGCAAGAACAAACTCGTTTTAGCAGTATTTTTCACCTTAATTTCTTTTTTCGGTTTTAGTTCAGAACCGGAGCACACGGATACAACTTTTCATCAGGAAGCGGTTACAACTGAGGCTCCCCACGAAGCTACAGCAGATCATCACAACGCAGATAAACCGGTTGATATTGCAAAAGTTGCTTTCGAACACATTTTAGATTCGCACTCCTGGCATTTTTGGGGCGAAGGTCACGACGCGGTTTCCATGCCTTTGCCAGTTATTTTAAAAACTGAGAAAGGAATTGTTACGTTTATGTCTTCTGCTTTTCATCACGATGCGGAAGGAATGGAAGTGGCAGAAGTAAATGGACAGCGTTTTGTGAATTTTGAAGAAACCATTTACCTGGCTTCTGAAACACCTAATGAACACGGACAATATTTAGACATTCAAAAAAATGACAAGGGGGAAGAAACTATTTTAAACGTTGCACCACTTGATCTGTCTATTACTAAAAACGTTACCCAGCTTTTCCTTTCGGCTCTCGTTTTAATATATTTATTTACATCGGTTGCCAGAGCTTACAAAACCACAGGTGTTACCAGCGCACCTAAAGGAAAACAATCTTTCCTTGAGCCACTCATTGTTTTTGTGAGAGATGATCTTGCCAAAGGAAATATTGGCGCTAAAGGCGAAAGGTTTACACCGTATTTGTTAACCGTATTCTTTCTGATCCTTATCAATAACGTATTTGGTCTTATTCCAATCAGTGCCAACCTTACCGGTAACATTGCGTTTACTTTGGTATTGTCGGTATGTACCTTGTTACTGACTGTATTTAACGGTAATAAAAATTACTGGGGACATATTTTTACGCCGCATGCTCCAAAAGCATTGTGGATCATTCTTATTCCGATTGAAATCATTGGTGTGTTTACCAAGCCTTTCGCCTTAATGATTCGTTTGTTCGCTAACATCAGTGCCGGCCACATCATCATCATTTCCCTTGTAGGATTGATCTTTATGTTCAAAAGTCTTATGATTTCTCCAATTGCGGTTGGATTTGCCCTCTTTATCGATGTTCTGGAAGTTCTGGTAGCAGTGTTGCAGGCCTATATCTTTACGTTGTTAACTGCTTTGTTTATTGGCTCGGCCGTGGCAGATCACAACGAAGATGGTCAGCATGACTCAGACGATGAGAAGTTGGCAGCTGCAGGACATCATTAATAAAGAAAATTGAATAATCAATTAATATAAAAAAACAAAACAAATGGTAGGAAGTATCTCAGTAGTAGGTGCAGGATTAGCCGTAATCGGCGCCGGCATCGGTATCGGACAAATTGGTGGTCACGCAATGGATGCCATTGCACGTCAACCAGAAGCATCTGGAAAAATTACAACAACTATGCTTATTGCTGCAGCCCTTGTAGAAGGTGTTGCTCTTTTCGGCGTGGTAGTAGCTTTGATCAAGTAATTTTACCAAAAAGGTCAAAACCTGCACGGTTGGTACAGGTTTTGACCATTTTTAATTGAACACAAAAATTGATTTTAAATAATATATCATGAACCATTTGTTTATTCTTGCAGGTCTTACCGAACCAGGTGTAGGACTTATCTTCTGGACAACTATCGTATTCTTGCTTTTAGTGGGAATATTGGGAAAATACGCCTGGAAACCTATTCTCACCGCGATTAAGACCCGTGAAGAAGACATCACAAAAGCTTTGGCGAGCGCTGAAAGTGCTTTAAAAGACATGCGTGAATTGAAGTCTGCTAATGAAACGATCATGAACCAGGCACGTGCTGAACGTGATGGTTTATTGAAAGAGGCACGCGAAACAAAAGACGCGATTATTGCCGAAGCAAAACAAAAAGCGCAAAGCGAAGCAGACAGAATTATGACTTCTGCCCGTGAACAAATAACCAATGAAAAAAACGCAGCTATTGGTGAATTGAAAAAACAGGTTGCTGTTTTATCTATTGAAATTGCTGAAAAAATATTGAAATCTGAATTATCAAACGACGAAAAGCAAAAAGCTTTAGTGTCTAATTTAATGAAAGACGTAAACCTGAATTAAAATGATAGTTGCTAACAGATACGCTAAATCATTAATGGAGCTTGCTATCGAAGCGAAGCAGTTAGAAGCTGTGAGAGGAGATATGAAGACCATTGAGCAGGTGTGCAATGAGAACCGTGAGTTTGATTTGTTCCTGAACAGTCCGGTGATTAAAACAGATAAAAAACTTGTGGTTTTAAACACACTCTTCAAAGGAAAAATCTCCGATCTTACTTTGTCGTTTTTAAACCTGATCGCTTCTAAACACCGTGAATCTCTTGTTCACGCAATTGCAACAGCATTTGACGAACAATATAAAATCAACAAGAATATTTTTACGGCAGTTGTGACTTCGGCAAGCGGCCTTGATAATGTTACCAAACAAAAAGTAACGGATTTGATTAAAGCTCAAATGAACGGTGAAGTAGAATTAAAAGAAAAGATCGATCCGAACACTATTGGTGGTTTTGTTTTAAGAATAGGTGATAAACAAATTGACAAAACCGTTGCACGCCAATTAAACAATCTTAAAAAAGAATTATTAAATAAAGGATTAAATTAATACAAACCATACAACATGGCTGAAATAAAACCGGCAGAAGTATCTGCAATTTTAAGACAACAATTAAGCGGCTTCAAAAGTGAAGCGGAATTAGAAGAAGTAGGAACCGTACTACAAGTAGGTGATGGTATTGCCCGCATTTACGGCTTATCAAAAGTTCAGTCAGGTGAGTTGATTGAATTTGAAACCGGCGTTCAGGCCATCGTTCTTAACCTTGAAGAAGATAACGTGGGTGCCGTGTTATTAGGTTCAAGCGAAGGAATTCGTGAAGGAAGCTCTTGTAAACGTACTAACCGTATCGCTTCTATTAAAGTAGGTGAAGGTATGTTAGGCCGTGTGGTAGATACTTTAGGTAAGCCTATTGATGGAAAAGGACCTATTGCAGGTACGACTTACGATATGCCTTTAGAGCGTAAAGCTCCTGGGGTTATCTACCGTCAACCGGTAACTGAACCTCTTCAAACCGGTATCAAAGCGATTGACGCGATGATTCCAATTGGTCGTGGTCAACGTGAGTTGGTAATTGGTGACCGTCAAATTGGTAAAACAGCTGTTTGTATCGACACCATTATTAATCAAAAAGAATTTTACGCTGCTGGAAAACCTGTATTCTGTATTTATGTTGCTATTGGTCAGAAAGCTTCTACCGTGGCTAACATTGTGCGTGTACTGGAAGAAAACGGTGCGATGCCTTATACTATTGTTGTTTCAGCGAGTGCTGCTGATCCGGCTCCTTTACAGTTTTACGCTCCTTTTGCAGGTGCGGCTATCGGAGAATTTTTCCGTGACACCGGTCGTCCGGCTTTGATCGTATTTGACGATTTATCTAAACAAGCAGTAGCTTACCGTGAGGTTTCTTTGTTATTACGTCGTCCTCCAGGACGTGAAGCGTATCCGGGTGACGTATTCTACTTACACAGTAGATTACTTGAACGTGCCGCTAAAATCAACGCTAACGACGATATCGCGAAAAGCATGAACGATTTACCTGAATCTATCAAATCTTTGGTTAAAGGTGGCGGATCGTTAAC
>CAZMHW010000183.1:0-7072 GCA_964566105.1 uncultured Akkermansia sp. | reverse complement strand
TTTTGCTGCGTCGCTTGGTTTTATGCTACCGGTGGCAACCGCAGCCAATACCATCGTGTTTGGTACCAAGGAAATTCAGATCAAAGACATGCTGCGGGTAGGCATTGTTTTAGACCTTCTTGGCATTTTAGTTATTACCTTTATGTGCTATTTATATTTGTCGTAGAGATGATCACAGGGAAAAATATTTTCAAAAAATTTAATGAACTCGAGATATTAAAAGGGGTTGATCTGGAGATAAAGCAAGGTGAAATTGTTTCAATTGTGGGATCATCAGGGGCAGGCAAAACAACTTTGTTAACTATTTTAGGTACATTAGACAGGCCAACTTCCGGTCAGATCTTTATTAACAATGAAGATGTTTCCCAGTTAAACGATAAAAAACTCGCTGCTTTCCGTAACAAAAATATTGGCTTTGTATTCCAGTTTCATCAGCTTTTACCTGAGTTTACCGCACTTGAAAATGTGTCGATTCCGGCCCTTATTGCCAATAAGAACAAAAAGGAAACGGAAAAGCGCGCTACCGAACTCCTGGAAATGTTCAATCTGAAGGAAAGAGTGGATCATAAACCTTCCGAACTCAGTGGCGGAGAGCAACAGCGTGTGGCTGTGGCGCGGGCCCTCATCAACAATCCCAAAGTGATCTTTGCCGATGAGCCCAGTGGTAATCTGGATAGTCAGAATGCCCAAGAACTGCATCAACTCTTTTTTAAATTAAGAGATACTTTGAATCAAACCTTTGTTATTGTAACACATAACAGCGAATTGGCAAGAATGGCCGACCGTACCTTAACTATGAGGGACGGAAGGATTGTTTGACCTGCCGTTCCTTTGGTCTGAAAGACGCTTCTTAAAATCAATTCAAATCCTTATATTTGATATAACGGGAGGAAATAAGTATGTCGTTATATCATCACCCCACCTATTTGCTGAAAGCTCTGGCCGAACGTGAACAGAACGGCCTCTTAAGGAAGCTCAGTCATAATTTTCCGGAAATTGATTTTTGCAGTAACGATTATCTGGGATTTTCCCGGATGGGTTTGTTGGACGAAAAATTGTCTTCGGTTGCGAAAGAAGGTTCGGATAGTGGAAACAAACCTTTAAATTATTTTGGAGCTACGGGGTCCAGGCTGATTAGCGGTAATACGCGTTTGATGGACGAAGCGGAGAAACAAATTGCCCTTTTTCATCATGCTCAGAGTGCATTAATATTTAATTCAGGCTACGATGCCAATGTGGGTCTACTCTCCAGTGTACCTCAAAAAACCGATCTGATCTTGTACGATGAATTCATTCATGCCTCTATTTACGATGGAGTTCGTTTGAGTCACGCCACCCACTACAAGTTTAAGCACAACGATGTGGAATCGCTTGGTGAATTGATTCAGAGGCATCAGAAAAATTTTGAGAATATTTATGTAGTGGTGGAGAGTGTATATGCACTTGACGGGGATTCCGCGCCGTTACTTGAACTTGTGGATATTTGCCAGGACTTTAAGAACATTTTTTTAATTGTAGACGAGGCCCACGCCATTGGCGTTTTTGGAAAGCAGGGTAGAGGCTTGTGCAATGCGCTTGCGATTGAGAAAGCATGTTTTGCACGGATTTACACCTATGGCAAAGCCATGGGTTGTCACGGTGCTGCCGTTGTGGGGAGTGAAATATTAAGGAATTACCTGATTAATTTTTCGCGCACATTTATTTACACCACAGCTTTACCTCATTACAGCATAGAAGCCATAAAACACGCTTACCAGCTGCTGATTGAAACGGATCAAAAAGAAGCCCTGCAGCAAAACATTGCCTACTTTTATTCCAAAGCCGGTTCCATCAAAAATTGTTTAAGAAGTCAGAGCGCCATCCATAGCTTGTTACTGGGCAGCAATGAACAAACAGACAGATTAGCCAATGAGCTGAAAGAGAAAAATATTCATGCGCGCATGATGAAGAGTCCGACTGTAAGGCCCGGTAGTGAGCGTCTGCGGTTTTCTATACACTCTTACAATACTAAAGAAGAAATTGACACGTTGGTAGAGGTGTTAAGCAAGTTTAAATAGTTGGCAAAGGGAACTATTTGCCGTTTACCATTTTATCAATTTGCCAGGTTAATAAACCTGATCCAATGCCAATAATCATACCACCTAAAACATCGCTTGGGTAATGTACGCCCAGTCTCATACGCGAATAACCCACAAAACCCGCATAAATAAAAGAAGGTGCGGTCACATACCATTTCTGGCAACTTAAACTTAATGCTGTGGCAGTGGCAAATGCTGAGGTAGTATGACCACTTGGGAATGAAAAGGGGCCGATCATAAAATCACGCTGAGTGATGTCGTTGGGATGGTCTTTAAACGGACGTGTTCTGTTAATGAGGTACTTGAGTCCTGTAGAGGTGATGGCTGCCACCCCAATGGTAATGGCACTTTTATAGCCGTTACGCATCATTACTTCGTCTTTGTGAACATAACCGTAAGACCAAATTCCTGCTACGGTGAGCGGCATGGCAGGCATCACAGAAAAGGAAACGCCTTTCATGGTTTTGTCCCAAACAGGCATTTCGTTTTTGTTGAGACTCTTCAATATCCTTAAATCTAAGTTTTGCCCTTGAGTCACACTGAAGGAAAAAACAAGCAGAAGTACAAAGAAGTTCTTATTCATGTTTGATGAATGGATTGACACAATCCAAAGCAAATTACTAAATATTCTCCTGTAACCAAAACCCCGGAATCTTGTTATTAATGTAAAATCAAAAATGAAACAACTTGTTGGATTTATCCTCGTGCTAAGCTTTTCCCTAAAGTCAGCGGCAAGACATTTTTACAGTGATCTGCAAAGGGCCATCGATTTAAGGTTGGTGGAGGCTCGGATTACGAGTTTAGGAATTTACAAAGGAAATTGTATTTCCCTACGACTAAAAAATCTTGGAAAAGACACCCTGCATGTGTTAGTGGAGGCTGGGAGACGTTTAGATTCGAAGGACGATCAAAATCAGGATATATTGGTTGTAAAGGATCAGCTTATTGTTTTATCAACGCAAGAAGAAAAGGCAGTAACTATAAAAGGATATTGTTGTCAGGCCAGCAGGCATTGTCCTTCACCCGGGGCACTGTATGATGCGGGAAAAATGGCGGATAGTAACCTGATAAAAATAGCCAGGTTTATTAATCAGAATTGCTTTGGGGAAACTATTGAGCAATGCGCGGTGTGGGTAATAAGCGACAAACAGCCGATAGCCGGTGTCGGTGATAAAAATGATTCCGCTGGAACAGTATTAAGGAGGATGCTGGCGGGGATGCGTGGTGAAACACTTCCCTGGTATTCTATTATTTCAAACACCTATGTGTATCCAGGAGGATCTATTGTTACCGTCCCTTTAAAACTGTATGGCCAGTTTAAGTATTCCAACGATAAGGATAATTATGTTACCCTTACCGTGCTGAATGGAAAGGGAGAACCGGTATGTCAGGTTAAAAGCCAATGGCTGAAGGCAGGTGTAAATCAGGATTATAACTTGGATTTACCGGTTAAAGGTCTGGCTAAAGGTAAATACCAGGTGCAATTAAAAACTCCTGAAAAGCAGCTTGCTAAACAGGAGTTTGAAATATGAAACCAGAAACACAAAGTTAAAAGAGAAGTTCTTTCTAGTGTTTTAATTCTTTTGCTTAAGCATTCATAAAAAGAGGATACTTCTCCATCATGGTATTTACTTTCTTTTTCACTTTCGCAAGTTCCTTCGGATTGTCTTTGTTTTTTAAAACAGTATCAATCAGATCGACGATTTTCAGGCAGTCTTTTTCTTTTAATCCTCTTGTTGTAATAGCCGGAGAGCCAATCCGAATACCGGAAGTAACAAAAGCGGATTTATCGTCAAACGGTACCATGTTTTTATTCACGGTAATATTTACCTGTTCAAGCGCCGCAAGAGCCTCTTTACCATTTAAATTTTTGTTACGCAGATCAATGAGGAACATGTGATTATCGGTTCCTTTAGAAACAATGTCGTAGCCCAGGTCTATAAAACCTTTAGCCATGGTTTGTGCGTTTTTCACCACCTGGATACAGTAGTGCATGTAATCGTCTGTTAATGCTTCACCATAAGCTACAGCTTTACCGGCAATAACGTGTTCCAATGGTCCACCCTGAGTGCCTGGAAATACAGCCATGTCAAGCAGATTACTCATCATTTTTACTTCCCCTTTTGGTGTTTTTTCACCGAAAGGGTTTTCAAAATCTTTGCCCATCATGATCATGCCACCGCGTGGACCACGCAGGGTTTTATGGGTAGTAGTTGTAACAATGTGGCAGTGTGGTAAAGGATCGTTCAAAATGCCTTTGGCAATAAGTCCACTTGGATGCGCGATATCGGCCATTAAGAGTGCACCAATGGAGTCGGCTATTTTACGCAAACGTACATAATCCCAATCGCGGGAATAAGCACTGGCGCCGCAGATGAGCATTTTCGGTTTTTCTTTTTGTGCCGTGGCTTCCAGCACATCGTAATTAATGACACCTGTTTCTTTTTCAACCCCGTAAAACACCGGACGGTATAATTTACCTGAAAAATTTACCGGTGAACCGTGCGTTAAATGACCGCCGTGCGAAAGATCAAGACCCATAATGGTATCTCCCGGTTTTAAACAGGCCAGCATTACTGAAGCATTGGCTTGTGCGCCGGAATGTGGTTGCACGTTTACCCAGGCTGCTCCAAATAATTCTTTGGCGCGATCAATGGCTAATTGTTCTACTTTATCAACCACTTCGCAACCACCGTAATAACGTTTAAAAGGCAAACCTTCGGCATATTTGTTGGTTAACACAGAGCCCATGGCCTGCATGACCTGGTTACTTACATAGTTTTCGGAAGCTATTAATTCAATTCCGCTCGTTTGGCGGTGTAATTCTTCTTTTATTAATTTAAAAACGGTAGAATCTTTTTTAATCATGATTGAAAGGATTTATTATACAATTTTTCTGACGCCACTAAAATTAAGCAAATAATTGGAGATTGCGCAATGCCCATTAACCAGCGGCTGACGGTGTACTCATCGTCCTGGAGGCGGCCGTTTACAAAATAACCGTAGGCCATGGAGATAAAGGCCAGAAGAAGCATGGCGCTGTACGAATAAATTAAAAATTTTGTAAGGTAAACGTTGGAGGTTAATTTTTTTACCGTAAAATAATTAGCCGCAAAAAAGAGGGCGACCCATAAAAGTGTGTATATGTATTTTGAATAATAAAGACCATCGTAGCTCAGTTTTTCAAACACCTTCATGATGGAAGGCACATCGAGCACTGTGTCGCGGTGATAATACTTGCGGTAAAGGATATTGTTAATGTGGACAAAAAAAAACTCACGAAAATAACCCAGGCAGGCAAACAACAGAAAACAAAAAAGGTACCACTTATTTTTTTTCATGATCGGCCTGATTTAAGGGATTTGCGAAGCGGTTCACCCAAATGATCCATAACACAAAAATGAAGGAATAGATCAGAAAGGTAAAAGTAAACGTGTGGTTGAAGTTCAGGTACTGCGGGTAAGAATTGGCGATCATGGCAAGAGCCGTTACCCGAAGTATATTTAAGAGATGAATAGCAAGAATACCGGCGGGGACGTACCAGAATTTATGTTTTTGATTGCCAGGGTAGGCGATGATAAACACGGCGAACAAGGAAAAAAGAGTGATGGCGTTGCAATTGGACCCTACCCAAACGCCATTGGAGCCGTCAATGCCTACAACCTGGACGTCCATGTCCTGAAGAGCTTTGAAGGTTTTGTATCCCAGAATTTTAAGAATGTATTCTGCTCCAAGAATGATGTTGGTTATAAATTTTTGATCGTAAAACGTATGCCGTTTTACAACAAATTGATAGATTAAATAAAGTAAAAGATACAAGAATCCTGCGACAGTGATAAATCTGACAAAGGCATTGGATTTAAGAATTGCCTTCATGAAAGGGACTCTTAAGATAGTGTTTGGGCTTTTTTTCGTATGTCGTAAATCTTTTTTGCACCGTAAAGTGCTCCAGCTACAATAAGGAAAATAATTCCGTTATCTACCGGCACGCAGGGAGGAGGCCAGCATCCTGGGCTACCTGTAGTTCCACCAGATGGGGGAGGTGCGGGTGCCGAAATTACTACCTGGCAAACTAAAAGAATAAATGCGGTTAAAAAAAGTTTTGTTGTTTTCATCTACTAAAGACTATAAATGTATAAAAAAAGCACAAAACCACCAAAAATATGCATTAAAACTTTATATTTGTTAACTAAAAATTCGGTTTGACAACTCCCCTAAGCAATAAAAAACAGGCCATCGTTTCACAAAAGGACCTAAACCTGGTTCTGAGAGTTTTAAAATCAAATTGGTGGGTTCCTCTGATTATTCTACCAGTTTTTTATGGGATAGGTACGTTTTACGTTTACCGTTTAACAACTGTCTATAAGGCTTCTACTGAATTTTTACTTAAGTCTGACGATACTTACTATAAAAATAATGTCTTAAATGATGCCAATTTTTTTGCGGTTAATTCCTACATGGATAACTCCAATGAAACCCGTATTATCCAGTCCTATGACCTGGCCAGTAAAGTCGTTGATAAACTAATATCTAACCTGCAGGTTTCTTATTTTATTGTGGGGAAAGTGCGCCGTACTGAACAATTTTCGGGTATGCCGGTGGACATTATTGTAAATTCCTTAAATCCTACCTTTTACGAACAAGTATTTGATTTGAAGATTCTGGATTATGAAAATTATGAGATCAGTTTTAATAAGGATGGAAATAACATTGTAAAAAAAGGTCAGTTTAACAAGGAACTATTGGATTTGGATTTACGGATAACGATTAACAGATCCAGGGCGTTTACTCGGCCAACTTTCGAAAGCATCAAAACTATTTTTTACCAATTCGCTATTCACAGCAAAGAATTTCTAGTCAGCAACATTCGTTCAAATTTAACCGTTGAAAACCCTGAATACACTCAGATTCTGAAAGTGAGTTTAAAAGATGTAATTCCGGAAAGGGCCGTATTAATTCTTGATACTTTAAATTCCGTATATGCAGAAAGTAAG
>CAZMHW010000182.1:0-7075 GCA_964566105.1 uncultured Akkermansia sp. | reverse complement strand
ACACCACCTCTAATCAAAAACAAAGTATTAAGATTTTAGACGTCCCGGATTTTTTAAATAAATACGGTGATAAAATAGTAAAAGAATATCTGGTTGAAAATAAGGAGATAAACAAACTACTGGGAGATCCCCTGCATTTAGAAGATTCAAATGGAGATGAGGATAAAAGCGAAGAGGACACTGAAAACGCAGCCCATAAAGTAACTGGTCGTGTAGCAGTATTGTCAACCAAGATGCAGGCTGAGTTCTACTCTGAAATCACAGAACGTTACAATGACTATGTGGAGTACCTCAAACAAATCGGTGAGTACGATTTGGAAGTGGAAGCCCTTGATCTAAAAACAGAAACGATTGAATCCAGTATTAAAACAATGGGTAAAGGTGGTGAAAGTGCCTTTGGGGACGATAGCATTTTAGAAAAAGTAAATGCCAATATTCTCAAAAAACCTTTTAAGAAAACGGAGCTCGAAAACCTTTTAAAAGAAACCCTTGCCGGTAAAAGCCCTGAAGATCATAAAAAAGAACTACTCAAAGATTTTACAAGCTCTATGGCTGAGCGTCTGCAACTCGACATTGACACTTCAAATGAAAAATACAACGAGTTAATAAAAGACATTCCAAATGAAAAGAAAGCTCTGAACATCTTGGAGAAACAAGGTCAAGGGGCATATCAAATTGAAATTAAAAAACGAGAAAAGGAACTAAACACTGCAAGGGATGAAGCCACGGAGTATTTAAATAAAACCTCTAAGAACAAGGTTACACATTTAGAACGTATTTTAAATTTCTTCACGATTGGCAAAAAGTTAGCCTTCCCGATTGTGAGTTTTCAGAATGGAGCGGAAAGCGCCCTTGCAGTTTCTTTAGGAGTATTAATCAATAAGAAAAAGAAAAATCCTTATGCACCAAGTGCCATTAAAATAAGGATTGCTATCGCCAACAGCAGTAAATACTTTTCTATTCCGGCAAGTTTCAACGACGACATTTCCAGTATCATTTCTTCAAGCCATGATGTTAAAACGCCTGATACAAGCGACCTGCTTGATGAATGGGAAGAAGAAATAAAACAAAAAACAAAAGACCGTGGCATTCGCTACATCATTACCGGAAACCTTTTACAGGCATTTAGTGGCGATACCGGTAAACTGGTAAGTTACACCACTATGTCGGGAGATACCAAAAAAGGAATTTTGATGCCCGAAGAATGGCGTCCAGAGGAAATAGCAAAACAAAAAGTCGATGTTCCGATTCTTAAAGCCCTGCCGCTTTTAAAATCACTGACAAATGGCTCAGCCCTTTTTGGTTCCAGTGAAATAGCCTTTTTTAAAGCTGGAAATAAGTACTCGATCATTGTTCCTTCAGCCAGATCACGGGGTGGTGCGATTTACATGGATCAGGAAATATGGCCGCTCATTACCAATAACAAGTTTGAGACCTCAGCCGATAAAATGCAGGCCACCATGCCAGAAGAAAACATAGAGGAACTAGCTAAAATTTTACAGGCCAAACACAGTGTTAGTATCGCTCTTGGTCAAAATCAATTAGCCCATATTAAAACCAATGCAGAGCGTATTTCTAACAGAAAGAAAATAGTACTCCCACCCCATGAAGACGAAACCGAATCAGAGCGCATCCGCCTTTTGGATTTAGAAGCCGAGGCACTTGTACTTCTTTTTGAAATGGCAGCCTAACCCTTAAAACAAACAAACCATGTTAACTACAAAAAATTATTTCGATACAATGAAGGGGGTAAACATTTCTCAGTTACCCGAAACCCTTAAAAAAGGGCATGACTTTATTTTAAAGTCCACTGAGAACATGGATAATTGGAAAGCCTATGAGAATGGAGACAGTACCCGTTAGTTAATTGATTTGATATTTTTAAAACTGGATGAGTATTTACAGTCCTCAAATGTGAAACAAAGTCCTAAACCAGAAACCAAAAAGGAAACTAAGTCTTTGCCTCATTCTGAGAATAACACCGCTGCAAAAAACAAAATCCTAAAAAAACCAAAGGAGTCTACCTCAACACAAAGCCCAGATGAAGATGACGTTGAAGAAGATATTGAACTGGTTGAACGCATCCCAGACGAGATAAAATTTATGCGTAGGTTTCTCTCATGGAACAATAAAAGAAAAACTAAAGAAGATTTTTTACGCTTCATTAATTCTCTCCAACGCTCCATTGTTGAAAAGCGTATCAGGAAAACATCCCCTCACAAAAAACAGATTAACTACATCCAGGACAACTTAGTAAGAGTCCATAACACAATGGGCAAATCAATTCCAGTAGAGTTGAATACTAAAACAATAAACGAATTTAAAGCCATTATTGATTCGCAAAAAGTAATGCCATCCGTTGCGCTAATTAAACGCTACATAAGTTTAAATGGAAAATTTGGTGTAAAAGAAAAGGCTCGTATACTCTTAGAGGCCATGAAGCGGTCAATGGAAAAAGGCAAGGTTAAGAAAAGCGATAAATATTATAAGTTGTTTCACACCATGTTTTCGAACCTCAACACATTTATAAAAAGCAAAGTTCAAAAAATTCTAAACATCGAAGAAACAGAATTAAGTGGCTTAAATGGTGTGTTAGGGGATTGTGGCTGTAAATCAGTTAATGGTTTTGGAGAAGAATTTAGTGGCCTCGATGGAACTCCCTCACCGAGGCTTGTTGTGCCAGCTCGACCGGATATAATGAACAGTATGGACTTCTTACAATTAAAGTTTCAGACTTTAGGCTTTACAGGAAAGTGGCTACGATTTATTGGTAATCCTTCCAAAGGATTTTCCGCAATGGTTTTTGGTAAGCCGAAAAAAGGTAAATCTATTCTCTGTATCGACTTTGCAGCTTATTTAGCACGTAACCACGGCAGGGTACTTTATGTAGCTAAAGAGGAAGGATTAGAACATACCTTACAAGAGAAGCTCAAAGCCCCTGAGATCGCCCATCCGAATTTAGATGTAGCAGAAAGCTTACCGGACGATTTATCCTCCTATGATTTTATTTTCCTGGATAGCGTGAACAAACTTGAACTTTCTTCGCAAGATTTGGAAATACTAAAGAAAAATAATCCTGGAGTTTCATTTATTCAGATTTTTCAAACTACAAAAGCTGGGGTTCATAAAGGAGACAATGCCTCACAACATAATGTTGATGTAGTTATTGAAGTACCTGAAAAAGGCAAGGCCGTCCAGTTTGGTAGATTCAACCAAGGTGGGGAAATGGATATTTTTCCCAATGACCAAGCAGCAGGTCTTGAGGGCAAAGCATCTTCAAAAAAAACTTCTAAAGGCATCATGGATGAATGGCCGGATGCTAAAGAACTCAATTCCTCCGATCTATTTCTGTTGGAACGTGTAAAACGGCATTACGATTCAGGGGACATGGGTGCGGCAATGGAAGCAGCACGTTATGCGGAAACAGAAGTAAGGGAAGCTATCCCACCCGATGTGTGGTTAAAAATGGGTGGAACTCTAACCTCCACCGGATATGAAAAGTTAAGAAAGTTACAGGGTAAATGATTGAAGACCTCTTAGATATTGCACAGTTGATGCCTTTGCTTGGATATAGCGACCCTCGTTCCATTATTAAATGGTGTAAATCCAAAAATATCCCAATAATTAAGGTCGGTTTAAAGAAATATGTATTATCACAATATTTAACACAATATATTGACAATCAATTGATTACATTTGAAAGAGCGATTGAATCAGTAACAATTTTACCTAAAAAATTAAGTGAAAAAATTCCTGAAAAAACAAATAAGAAATACAAACCTGAAAACGAAAAAGTAAATAAATATTTATCAAGATATGAAACAAATGCAAAACCTAAAACTACCTTATAAAGACCGCCCTAGTGGTCTTTTTCTTTATTGCAATGGTTGCAAAAAATACTATTCATCCGATAAGGACGCCAAATGTAAATGTGGTAAATTAGTTTACAAAGCCCGCATACATATTGCAGGAACCAAACACGGGGCAATACCAAAGGTTATTCAAGCGCAGGACTTTATAGAAGCTTCCAGACTATTCCAAGAGTTTAAGCAGGAATTAGTTAGTAATTCTTATCAAAAGGTTGCTATAAAAAAGTCTGAAAACACACCTACCCGTTTAATTGAGTGTTTCGCTTATTACATGGGTTACCTAAATAATGTGGGGGTTCCAAAACATAAGCAAAAACAAAGAGATGCTGACCACATTCGCAAAGTCGATCTAGCTTTTGAACTCTATATAAAGGCTTTACAGATTAATGGCATAAACACAAGTATAATTAGGTTCTCTGAAGTTAATGACGAAATGGTGGGATATTTACACGATTACTTCTTAAACGATTTGCAATATGCAAATAAGACTTACAATAACAGAATGGCTTTACTGCGAACATTCACCAGTCACATTATCGAAGAATTCAAATTGGATTACAAAAATCCTTTCTATGGAGTTATCTCTCTACTTGTCACACCAAAGGTAACCTCTGTTAGAGAAAATGAATTTAATGACTTATTGGCAATCGTTACACCGGAAAATGGTATTGAAAAAAGAAAGCAAAAAGGTAGAGTTAATGACCGAACTACAACCTGGTTTAAACCTTGGCTAAAATCCGCATTCCGTCTTGGACTTTTTACTGGAGGTCGAAGTGAAGATGTAGTAGAACTTAAATGGACAGATGTAATCTTAGGAGAAGATGGAAAATTTAATACTCTTAAAACCATCGACTATAAAATTGATAATGCAAATAGTAATAAAACTAGTTCAAAAGATAGAATGTTTAAACACTTCGCAATAACTCAAGAATTAGGTGAATTGCTCATTGAAATGGGTTATGAGCGATATAAAGGTATAGATAAATATATTATTGCGCCAGAAGACAATTTAAAAAGATCAAACGTGGCAAGAATAATTAGCGGTGCTTTTACATATTATTATAAGCAGCTAAAAACTGGCAAAGAAGTAACCTACAGAAATTTAAGAAAAACTTATATGACAAGTGCGTTAACTCAGTTTGGGGCTTCTTCTACAGCCTTAACCAACCATAAAAATATCTCAATGACGGTGAAACATTATCAAGATAAGGAAGTAACAAGAGATGTCGCAAAAGAAACGTTTTCTGTTTTTAAAAAACACTAAGGTGTTGTACCCCTGAATTTGCCGGAATTTATTCCGGCTTTTTTTTTAGCCAAAGTAAAAATATAATAGTTTTCTACTTGACTTCGTTTCATTTTTAGAGTAATTTTAGTGATAAAGTAAAAAAAATGATTAGAACTGTTGCAGACTTACTTCTCCAGCTACGAGAAATGGAAAGTGAAAAAGTAGATGCCCAAGGCATAACTCACACAGGAACCATAGGGCGTATGTATGAAGTCACAACCAGCAAAATACTAAACATGGCACTTTTCGAGGGATTAAATCTGAGAATTGTTCGCAATTCATTTATTAAAGATGAAAAAGGAAAGCGCAGTAAAGAAATGGATGTCATACTTATTGAAGGAGAAGGCGAACCACTTCATAATGGTGATGGACAATACGATGTCAAGTTTGAACAGGTGATAGCCATCATTCAGTCAAAGAAACGGATTAATAAGCAGCATATTACGGAAGGACATCTAAACCTTGCGAGTTTTTATGATCGAAGTAACCCTAAAAATTATACGCTTGAAAGGTATATGCAAAGGTTGTTTCGGGATGCCTACAGGGGTATCTGCAAAGAGGATTTATGGGTAGATGGGACTTGGAGGAAAACTTTTGACACCACTTTAAAAGAAAATATCTTCGATGTACTAAAATGGGAGGCTCTCCTGCCACCTCGGATCATTTTCGGTTATACAGGTTATACGTCTGAACAAGGATTCAGAAAGGGTACAATTGAATTCTTGCAAGAGAATATTAGAAAAAATGGTTTCGGTCCAATTCAGCTTCCTAATCTTATAATTAACGATGAATACTCTTTGGTGAAGAATAATGGAATGCCCTATTGCGGTGAACTAGATAACGTTGGATGGCCATTTTATTCATCATATCACAACAATCCAATAGAACATTTTTTAGAAATAATTTGGACTCGGCTTACCTATAAATTTAACCTTGATCCCCAAATATTTGGACAAGATTTGTCGGTAAGTCAGTCTAGCTATTTTCTTCATGCAAATGTTGTGAATAGTGGTGGACAAATTGGCTGGTACTATTCGGAAACAAAAGTACCAAAAAAAATACTGGACTCCGAACCCGAACCTGTTGAATGGGAACCAATAAAACTATCAGAAGAACAGAAAATAATTTTTAATTTCCTCTGTAAAAACGAAAAACTCAAAATAAATAAAGTTGCCGGCCTGTTAGCTGAAAAAGGCTTTAGTCTAACCGAGAACAGTTTGATAGATGGTATACTCAATACTGGTCTTGTAGTCTTTGAGAGTAAAAAGTATCTTAAACTGCTGACAGACAAACTTGATATCGTTGAAATAGGTAAAGATATTTATGCAGGAGAAAATAAATCTGGCAGACTTTCAAATTGGTTTGAAAAAAAAACCGGGGTAAAGCTAAGTGAGGCTCTAAACCTAACTGACACAGATTTATAAATTGA
The DNA here is from genome assembly GCA_964566105.1 of uncultured Akkermansia sp. Classification (GTDB taxonomy): domain Bacteria; phylum Bacteroidota; class Bacteroidia; order B-17B0; family Aurantibacillaceae; genus Aurantibacillus. The sequence goes on along the minus strand of CAZMHW010000182.1, from coordinate 492 downwards.
AATTTCCGTCCTCCATTTCCGTACTCCGGCGGAAATTTCAAAGCCTTAAAAAGCCAAAACCCCTTGAAACATCGAGCTTTCAAGGGGTATTTTATTGGCGGTCAGGGGGGGATTCGAACCCCCGGTACGGCTTAACACCGTACGTCGGTTTAGCAAACCGGTGATTTCAGCCACTCATCCACCTAACCAGTCATTACCTTTCGGTAATTTGGATTGCAAACTTAAGGAATTTTTAGTTTAAATCCATATTTTTTTGAAATTATTCTTGTTCCTCAAAAGAGTCTTTTCCATCCTCCGTCAGATACAGCTCTATCAAGCCTTCCGGAGCATTATAATAAAGTTTTTTTTCATCTTACGGATAAATAATTTCTCAAAGGATTAGCATACATCGTCAGCATTCGTTCACGAAGGAAATCTTCATCCCTATTAGGAAGTTCTATCTTAGCTAACTGACCTGATATATATGCTTCAAACTGAGCTTTCTGCTCTTGA
>CAZMHW010000181.1:0-7106 GCA_964566105.1 uncultured Akkermansia sp. | reverse complement strand
AAACGCTACCCATGCCCTGATCAGATTCGAACCAAATGGACCCTTCGAATCCAAGCATGATGTTTTTAACCATGGCAAGACCCAAACCCGATCCTGTGCTTTTTGTAGTGAAGTTAGGCGTGAAAATTTTAGACTTTAAATCGTCTCCGATGCCGCAGCCATTGTCCTTTATAGCAATAACCACCGTTTTCTCGCGCATTTCAAGGCTTATTTTAAGCTGAGGATGACTGGTTTCGTCCATGGCCTGCAAGCCGTTTTTAATTATGTTATTAAATACACGTAAACACTGGTCGCGGTCGCCTTTTACCCATAATTCCGTCTCGGCAATAGTGTTTTCAATTGGAATATTTTTATGATTTTCAAATAAATGTACGGAAGAAGCGATGATCTCTGCCAGGTTAACTGACTCCAATTGGGCCCCGGGCAGTTTTGCAAAATTACTGAACTCATTTGCTATGTTTGCCAAAGAGTCAATTTGTTCAATTATTCCCGCACTGGCCTTTTCAAATTTTTCTTTAAAATCATCCGGATTGTTTTTCATCAAATGCTGCAGGTATTGCAAATTTAACTTCATGGGGGTGAGTGGATTTTTGATCTCGTGCGCCACCTGTTTCGCCATTTCACGCCAGGCACTTTCACGCTCACTTTGCGCGAGTAAATTGGCGCTATTCTCCAGCTTTACCAGCATTTGATTGTATTCAGAAACCAGTTTTCCGATTTCGTCGTTACTTTGCCAGACAATTTTTTCGTTTTGTTTTCCTAAAGTAATATTTCCCAACTGCTGTTGAATTAATCGTAAGGGTTGGGTGATAAATCCTGAAAGGATCAAACCCGCGAAAATACTGATCACAAAAAGAATAACGTACACGTTGATGAGCGCGCTGATGATACCTGATAATTCATTGACCAGATCACTTTGTTTGGCAAAATAAGGTAAGTTGATAAAGCCCACCAGTTCTTTATTCTGATCAAATAGGGCCGTGTACAATGACAGATATTTAAGTGAGCCCGCTTTTTCATCGGCACTTTCGGAAGAAGACTGATTTTGATTTAACTTCCAGAACGCAGTTGGGTTCATATAGGTGGAAGCTAGTCCGAGGTCATATAATTTAGCTTCTGTGGTATTAAATAACCGTCCGTTTTTTTGAAACAAACTAATAGGTGTGTTAAACAACCGTGAGTATTCCTTGAGTTTAAGATTGATAAGTTCTTTTTGAGACGGATCGAGTAATTCCTCTGTCTTAAACTGACCCGTCAATTCGTTAATGATGATCTGTGTCTTTTCTTCCAGTTGTTTTTTGTTGTCCCTTTCAAACTGTCCCGTAACAAGCTTTCCGGACGTAATACCCACAGCCGACATGGCCAGTAACAACAAAATAATAATAATGGTTTGAATGCGCCGCGTTAAGGTTGGACTTGTAAAATGATCGGTGAAAAGTCCGGAAAAAACAAGGTACGATACATAGGTCATCACCGAAAAAAACAACAACAAATAAGAGTTGAACGTGAACAATTGATTCCATTTTTTAGAAGGTTGACTGATCACTACTTCTGTATTTTCGTCCGCCTGATAATAGTGGTGCACAAAACCCGGGTTTGACCTGGTAAGCGCCGAAGAATCCAGAAGAAAAAAGGGATAATTAAATTCGCCGTAGCGGCTGGCGATCTGCTGTGAGCGGTACACAGCGTGACTAAACCCCTTTAATTTTTCAGGTTTTTGTTGCGACTGATCCAATAACAAATCCGGAAAACTTCCCAGTTCCTCAAACTGTTTTGGTTCCATCAACACATAGAGCCTCTTATCGTTCAGTTCAATCTTACCGATGTACTGCGCGTTCTTTTTATAATTCTTTACAAAAAACAAACCCTTCACAAAAGTAGAATCAGAATAATAACGGATTTGATCTTCAAAAAAACCTTCGTTCACCAACACGGGCTGTTTCACATCCAGCAAAGGATTACAGTCTTTATCAAACAAAGAAAAATCAATGGTATAACGATCGAAATAACCACTAAAATATTTTTGTTTGATAAGTAATTCCGCGTCCTTTTTAGCGCCCGCAATATCCGGAAGAAAGCCAACCATGACGTTCAGATTTTCGTCCTTCGCCATCTTATCAGGAATTCCGGCAAACTCACTTTCCAGAATAGCATCCTGTTTCTCACTCAATTTAAGAGAAAGAACTTCCAGGTCCTGCTGTTGATTTTTATCGATGTAAGCATTAAAAATACGGGAAGTGATTACTGAAATAAGAATGATCTGAAGACCCAGCACAAAAGAAATTTTAAATGCATACAACTTAAGAAACACATAGAGAATAAGCGCATAAGCCACTAACCAGTAATTTTCAAACAAACCGTTGTGCTGGGAAAAAAGCTGTTGTAAAGCACATATCAGGAGGTAAAGAAGTAAGAATTTCAGGATGTCGGCGCCACGACTTGTCTTAAAAAAAGTAACCGAACGATTTACCAGAATAAACAGAGCAAGCGAATAAAAACTCAAAGCCCCCAAAGCGATAAAAGCCGGAATTTTTATATTAAATACACTTAAAAAATCGAAACTCAGGGTAGAATTGGTAATAAGACTGATAGTGGCCTGATTAAACTGATTTAAGGTAAACACAATGCATAGAACAGTGAGTATCTGCATGATCAAACGGGTATTGCCTCTGGCAAACAAACGCGATTGAAACTGAAAGACCAGCGCAATAAACACAAGACTTGCCGAGTTAAGCACAATATCGCCCAGATAGCCGTTTAAAAAAGACTGCGCGTTGCCAAACAATTGCAGATCGAATAAGGTAGAGCGGTAAAAAAAAGCGGGCCATTGCAACCAGATCATGAATACGCGCAGCAAGGGTACCAGAAGTGTCAGAAAAATAACCCTGAGCGGGTTGCTTTCTGATTTTATAAAAAGAAGTAAAGAACTCAGAAGTCCGAAAAATCCAAGTAAAAAAATCGCGAAACTGATGTTATCGGCCTGTTCGTTGTAATAACTCGTTTCATTTCCTTTAATCGAAAATAAAGTCTTCCCATCCAGCATTACTTTGTCAGGTGCCAGGCCCAGCGTATCTATCTTTATTCCGTTCGGAATTCCTGTCCATTTCGTGAATTCGTTTTTCAGGTAGTTATTCTGTAATTCGTAAAGGGGTTTTAAAAGGTTAAGGGCAACAACCGTCTTCCCTTTTTGTATTTGCTTTGCATAGAGATAGTACCCGTGGGTCAGTTTCACAAATCCCTCGGGTTTATCGAAACGGGCCGGTCCCTGCTTTAAAGGGATCTGCGAATTATTCCAGAACACCATACTGTCCTGTTCCCATATGTATATACCTATACGGTCGTCCTGATAGTAGCGTTCTAATTGTTCGCGGTTTTGAGTGTAATTTTTCTCAAAAACGTTCTTTAAAAGCTGGTGTGAAAGCGTTGTTCTTTTGGCTATTTTTCGGCTGGTTTTCCCGGCAATTTCGTTTAGCGAAAAAACGTAATAGCGGTTAAACAGAACAGACCCAAACAGAAGGAAAATACTGATAACTAAGAATATAAGATAATCCTTGCTTTTTTTCATTTTCCATAGCAAAATAAGGAAAAATCCGCTGAATGAATAAAAATATTTTGGGTATCATTATTAATTTGATTTTATATTTGTAATTTGCAGATATTTATTATTTATGGCACAGGTAAACAACAAGACATCCTTAAAAGCACCAACTTTCGCACCCTTAAGTCAAACCTTTAAGTATTTTACATTTTTAAACCAAAAAATAGCCATGATCATCATTGGTATTGTTGGTTTTGTTTTTTATATCACTTCTATTAACGGAGAATACGCGTTGGACGATGGGATCATCATTCACCAGAATGACCACGTAATTAAAGGGGTTCGCGGCATCAAAGACATCATGACACGCGATGCTTACGAAAGTTTTTACCGTCGTATGTGCGCCACCGATCAGTTAGCCGGTGGTCGTTACCGTCCATTGTCTGTTGTGAGTTTTGCTATTGAACAACAATTGATCGGCAGTTACCGTACCGGATTGTATATGAAAGTGGAGGACTCAAATAAAAACGGGGTACTCGACAAGGACCTGGTGAATTTTACCTCTCCCTGCGGCAGACCGGAAACCAATTACGAATACAATGATTTTGTGGATCTGAACAATGACGGCATGGCTCAGCCAAACGAATGCTACAATTGCTGGGATTTAAATAAAAACTTTAAAAACGAATGGGATGAAGATTTAAACGTGGATGGGATCTTTAACGAGATCGACTGCCAGGTATACGGAGCAAAAGTGCGTCACTTCAACAACATCTGGACATTCGCTTTAGGTTGTATGTTTTTATACCTGGTGTTTTCACGTTATTTTTTCCGTACCAATCAGGATCTGGCCTTCCTTGCAGCCCTGCTTTTCACCATGCACCCTATTCACTCGGAAGCCATCGCCAACGTTAAAAGCCGTGACGAGATCTTCTCATTGATCTTCCTCTCACTTACTTTCTTTTATACCTTTAAGTATCTGGAGACCAAGAAGGGTCTGGATCTGTTCTGGGCCTCGCTTATGTTCCTGCTGGCTCTACTCTCAAAAGAATACGCGGTAACACTGGTAATTCTGGTGCCACTGGCTGTTTACACCTTTACAGAGAACGATTTTGACATCAAAACCTTCTTTCAAACCAAAGAATTCAAACAAACGCTGTATGTTGGATTGACCTTTGTCTTCTGTGCCTTTATGATGCTTTACCTAAAACGTAATTTTGACATGACGGCTCAACCCGGTGCAAAACCAATCAAATCGTTCTGGTTGTTCCCTTTCTTATACGTGCTGGTAGGAATCTTTATGATGGGCACCAACAAAAAGAACAATTTTGGAAAACTCTTAAGCTGGTTCTATTTTGTGATGTTGTTTTATTTAGCGATGCGTTTGGTGGCTGTTAAATTAAAACCAGGAGTTCCGGATACTGAGATCCTGAATAACCCTTACCTGCTTGCCAATGGCGAAGAGCGTTTCGCAACCAAAGGTTATGTATTATTAAAATACTTATGGTTACAGATTTTCCCGGCTACACTTTCTTCCGATTATTCATACAACACCATCGAGTACCGTCACTTTACAAGCTGGGATTTTTTACTTTCCCTCGTTGTTCACGTTGGAATGGTAGTTCTTGCTATTAAATACACGCTGAAGAAACACATCTTGGGATTCGCGTTAATGACATACATTGTTTTCGCCTTAATGATTGGTAACGTGTTAATGGACATTGGTGCTACCATGGGTGAACGTTTGATCTTTCACTCCTCGATAGGTTTCTGTATCGCTGCCGCTTATTTAATGCTCAAAGGCTTAGATAAATTATCTACAGTAACCATCAGCGCCAGAAAGAGCGCGCTGATTGCCATCGTATTGGTAATTACTTTCCTGTTCGGTTGCAAAACATGGGAACGCAACTGGGACTGGAAAAATGACGTGACTTTGTTCTTAAAAGACGTAAAAACCATGCCGCACTCTGTGTTGGTGTTAGGTAACGCGGGCGCACGTTGGGTAGATTTAGCGGATACCAAAGAGGTAACCGGAATTCAGGTAGTAGGACAAGATTCGACGCGTTACAACGATTATAACGGAACCTTAAAAATTACCGATGAAGAGGTAAAACAAGGTGGTTATAAAAACAAACGTGAAGCCGCTTTATTTAAAGGAATTGCCTTCCTGAAACACGCCGTTGAATTACACCCACGTTACGTGAACGGTTATTTGAATTTAGGTTTAGCGTATTTTAAATTGCGTAAAGATTTTGAAGCCTTGTACTACTGGAAAAACGCGGAACGTTTGTATCCTAACAATCCGTATTTACGCAATTACTACCAGGTGTATTCGAACGATCTTAAAAACCGTGGCGCAACTGCCTTTAACCGCGGCCGTATGGATTCAGCCGCTATGGCTTATAACATGTGGACTTTATTGACACCTTACGATCACGAAGCCTGGTATAATTTGGGTGGTGCTTATTTTAACCAGCAAAAATATGCCCTGGCAAAACGTAGTTGGGAAAGAGCCTTACAGATAAATCCTAATTACGCGGAAGTAAAACGTGTGTTGCCAATGATCACGCCTCAAATGCTGGGTCAGGCACCTGCAGTAAGTGTAGCGCCTCAGGCACAACCTATTCAGCGACGTTAATGCGCTATTGTATTTGTATACTGTTAGTGGCCTGCCTGAACACGGGCAGGTCACAGACAGTTATAAATACAGACAGTATTGGTTCGCAAACCATTTCCGATAACATTTACAACAAACAACTCTTCGGTGACAGTCTCTGCACCAGTTTTTGTATTGTTATTAAAAAAGAAGTAAAAGCCCACAAACACCAGTATCACAGCGAACATGTGCTGGTGTTGGAAGGAGAAGGCCTGATGAAACTGGAAGGAAAATCTTTTCCGGTCAAAAAAGGCGATCTTATTTTTATTCCAAAGAACAGTGTGCATTCGGTAAAACGAAATTCAAAGGAACCGCTTAAAGTTTTTAGCATCCAATCTCCTTTATTTAATGGGAGCGACAGGGTTTTTGTGGAAGAGAAATAGCGTATTTCCCAACAGAGAGTGACAGAGTAATTAAGGGCACAGAGGTAACGTGTGTGAACACCTCATTGGAAAAAACCTGAGATCTCTCCAACAAAAAAAGCCATCCTTCCGAATGGCTTTTCAAATTATAAAAAATAAAATGTTTAGGCGTTTACTTTTTGCCCTTTAAGCACGGCAACCATTGTTTTACCAATTTCTGCAGGACTTTCGCACACGTGGATACCACATTCGCGCATGATCTGCATTTTAGCTTGTGCTGTATCTTCCGCCCCACCTACAATAGCACCGGCATGACCCATGGTACGTCCTTTTGGAGCAGTTTGGCCGGCAATAAAACCAACCACCGGTTTTTTATTCCCATTTGCTTTGATCCAGCGGGCAGCCTCTGCTTCGTAGCTTCCACCAATTTCACCAATCATCACAATGGCTTCTGTTTCAGGATCGTTCATTAATAATTCAACAGCGTCTTTGGTAGGTGTTCCAATGATGGGATCGCCACCAATTCCAATAGCCGTGGTAATTCCCATAC
>CAZMHW010000180.1:2975-7118 GCA_964566105.1 uncultured Akkermansia sp. | reverse complement strand
GTATTCGATAGACAACCAAGTTAAGAAAGGTCTAATTCTTGACGTTTACTTGCTAAACCAAGAACAATGGGTCAAGGTATTAACTACACAAGAAATTGAAAAGATTTTTTCAGATAAGGTTCTATTTTCTTCTCATACTCCTGACCTAGTTTATAAAATCACAGAAGTCCCTAAGACTGATTACTTAGAACGCTTCATCGGTTTGGTGACAGAGAATTCAACAATTGAAAAAATAAAATTTGTTTACAACTCTAAGGCTGCTATTTCAGAAGGACAATTGTTGGAATTAAATATCCGAAACGAAAGAATTTTATATCAAGTAATTGAAGGAACAACGAAAATTGAATTGCTTGAAAACAAAAATCAAACAGGACTTATCATTGCAGAGGCTATTCAATTGGGAACTTGGAATAATACGACTCTGAGATTTGAACAATACGGGTGGGTTCCAAGCATTAACACACCTATTTATCTTGCAACAAATATCGATAACGTTCCATTACAACAATCTGAGTATATTATTGGAAGTATTCCTGGAACAAATTATCCAGTTATAATAAATAAAGAAGTTGCCATAACTCACCACACAGCTATTTTGGGTGTTACCGGTTCAGGTAAATCGGTCTTTGTTCGCAATCTAATAGGACAAATTGTAAATGAAACTACGAAAGTTATAATAATTGATTTGACAGGCGAATACAGAGCAAAAATCGCAGATATTCAACCTATAATCAGTGAAGCAAGTGGAGACAGTGCTTTTAAAGCAATCGAGGCAATCGCAACAGAAGAAAGAAAGTTTGCAAATCAAAGAGATTACGCTGCAATTAAAGCAGCTGAAAAAGTTATAAAAACAGAATTTCACAATTCGATTAAGACTTTCTTAGAAGGAAATACAACAGAAGCAATTTTTGAGCTCCCTGATATTTCGAACAATTCAGAAATAATTGAATACACAAAATGGTTCTTTTGGGTTTTGTTCAAAACAGCAAAGATTGAGAAGAGTTTTGGCAAAAGAGTTTGCGTAGTTCTTGAAGAAGCACATACAATTGTGCCTGAATTGAACTCAATGGGTGTTTCCGACTTTGCTTCAAAAGCAACGGTTAATAGTATTGCTCAAATTGCACTGCAAGGACGTAAATACAATATCGGATTTTTTGTAATTGCACAACGAACAGCGAATGTTTCAAAGACAGTTTTAACACAATGCAATTCTATAATTGTGTTCCAAGAGTTTGACAAAACTAGTAGCGACTTTCTTTCAAACTATCTTGGTGCAGAATACATAAAAGCTTTACCGACATTAAAATTTAGACAAGCAATTGCAGTTGGAAAAGCCTTTAAATCAAACGTGCCAATGATTTTTGAAGTGCCAGAATTAACAACATAGACGACAATGACAGAAAGAAAAACCGCATATAACAGCCAACTGGCGTAATTTTTTGCGTGTTAACGCTCAAATGCATAATTTGGACAAGCAAAAAACTAACGCCCGTCGGCAAAACGTTAGGCGTAATTATACAATGACATTAGGACGAAAAATCATATTCACTTTTACGATAGGACTATTGGGTTGTGCTAATCAAACGACTCAAATTAAATTGATACCCGGAGTTGGGGTTATAATTCATAACGACACCTTAGCTTTAGACAAAGCTTCCCCAAATGACTTAACAAGGTTAACACACTTAAAAGACACCTTTGATTTCGGTTATGTGCAATGGGACGGGTTTGATTCACTTGGAAATTCTACTTACGGTAGTTACGTAAAAAAGAATATTCCTTTTGACTGTTTGACCTTTGAATTCAATGGACCTAAAGAAGACAGCCTTTCATTAAAAGCAATCTATGTTGATTTAAGGAACTCAAACCATCAAATATTTTTATCAGAAAAAAATATATCGGACACAAGTATTTCAGTAATAAACAAATTTCCGAACTCTTTACGTAAGGACATATCAATGGAAAACTCAAGTGAACACGGGATTACGTTCGTATTAGATACTTCGAGGAAGACAAATAAGATTGAAAAAATCTCAATTCATGGCAAATAGACGGTTCGAACAACTACGCCTAACAGCAAACGTGGCGCCACCGCTGACGAGAGACAGCATCGCGTAAGCAAAAGCAATTTAAATTTGGTGCGCTTTGCGCGGGACATTGTTTTGCTTTTGCGTAGTATATTTTTAACTTCACGGTGGACACGCGAACTTTTAGCAACCAGCGGCATAGGAAGATGGCGGCGGCGCCAGTTCGCCATCCGTTAGGCCCAATTTATATGGACAGAAAATACTATCACATACTTCTTTTTCTTTTTTCCATAAATTGCTTTTTTGGGCAGACACTTTCATGTTTAATTCGAACTGACAAAGAAATATATCAGACAAAAGATATCATTGCACATAAATACCCTATAATCACAATTGCTATTAAAAATAACACGGACAGCACCATTAATATTGTGACGGGATTAGACGGTTCTTCCTCACGACAAAGATTTCCGTATGCATTCTTCAATATTCAATTACTTGGAGACACAGCACAACAAGACAGAAAAGGTTATTGCGGCAACTACGACGGTATCCATACGGACGCATTTATAAAAATAGACGCTCAGCAGACACTAGTTTCAGACACAAAGGAAAATATTCTGTTTTACGATCATTTCCTATATGACAAGAATACATTTCAAAGAAAAGGAAAGTACAAAATCTCATTCTACTATTCCACCAACGAAACTAATTTCAAAAAATGGATGGGTGACAAATATATTGGCCAACAATACAAATGGTTTGACAGTCAGACAGGCAATGTATTGCCAGAATATAAAGACGAGTATAACGAGTTGGTTGTACTTTTCAGCAAGGTTCCTAAAACAGAATTGACAAGTAACGAAATTACTATAGAGGTTAAATAAACTGGGCCTAACCGCAACTACAACTTATGCCGCGCATCTCGGTTTGTAATTTCGGGCGGACATTCGTACATTTAATTTCACGGAGAGCGGCACAAGTTGTAGCTGCATCCCGTTATAACTAAGCCGCTGGACTGACCTTGGTGAAAGCAATATTTCACATATTAATATTAATCGTTTTGACTCTACATTCTACGGGGCAAGTTTTCGCTGAATTGCACATCGACATTTTTCTACCTAAAAATGTAAAGACAGTCTATAAATATTATAAGTCGTTGGACACCATCAAGCATTTCGAGAACGACCATAATTTACAGGAGCGAAAAACTGAATATTATCCAAATGGGGTAATCAGCTCCGACTTACAATATAATTTTTTCTCTACTCCTCCCCAAGACACGTGCCCTTACAAAGTATTTACTTTAAACATTGACTCTACAATTCATTCAGAACGTTCTTATTTTACTTCGGATAGTAGATGGACTAACGAAGCCATTTATAAATATAAAGACAAGTTTTCATATGAAATTATCTATGGTAAGAAGGACAAGGTTGTCCGAATTTTCAATCAAAAGGGTAGCATAATTCGTGAAGAATCAATATGGGCAAAAAAGTATTCGACTGTATACACTTTCGTTTACGACTCCTTAAATAGACTTGTACAGTACGCGTGTTATCCTGTGAAAGAGCCAAAATGGGACAAGCAGGTAATTTTTGTTTTCAATTACGCGTATAACCAAAAACATGACAGCTTGTTTTGTTCATCTCGTGAGTATATACTCGAAGTAAAAACTGATGACTGGATTAAATTACGGGATGGTATCCCAACGTTATTAAGTTTCCAAAATCAGTCTTACAAAGTGGAGCTCAGACCGAGTTTTAAGGTGACAGTTTTTAATAAAAAATTTGAAATTATAGACGAACGGCATTGCTTCCAAACTGAGAATGATCCAGTCCCACATGTAACATGGACAAGGAGGACATATGTGTACGAATATTACTAGACTGTGTGCAACGGCCAAGTTATAACAGCAAGCAAGCGACCACCTTCCCGACATATCGGGACAAGTGTTGCGGGTTAGCGCCTAAATGTGTAACTTGACATAGCAAAAGGCGGACGCCTGCTTGCAAAACGTTATAGCGCATTGCTGCCGACAGACATCGCTGACAAAAATTTGACACACAGACATACGACATGCCGAATGAAAAGTTTATTCTTTACAAGTACGACA
>CAZMHW010000180.1:0-2965 GCA_964566105.1 uncultured Akkermansia sp. | reverse complement strand
GGTAGCTCTCACTCAAGACGGCTACGAAAGACCTATAAATCACAAGTACATTATTTACGATGAAAAACCACCCACGGGCTTTATAAGTCAAGCTGCGGAATTGGTGACAAAATCATATTTCGACATTGTAAAGCCACAAGCAATAAAGAAATGGAAAAAGGATAGAAATCTTTATCAAATTCATTGGATCAGAGAAAAAGATGGCGCACGAATGAAATCGGCAAATTTGAATTACCAGATAATTGCCGAAGAATTAAGAACCGAAGGAAAATTTGATAATGAAAAATTTAATATTCAACCTTTAGGTTGCTTATGGCTTGACACTTCCTTAGACATGAGTCAAAACTTTCATTTCTTTGATCCTGGAAGTACAGAAGCCCTTTTAATTCATGACGGAATTACAAAACAACAATACGGTGACAATTACCCAATAAACCCGAAGCTTGACAGAGAAGGCCACATATTTACCACTTTTCAGCCCGCTTTAATTAAACGGATAATCCGCCAGCGAAAGTCGTTAATTGAAAATTCTAACAATGCTCTTTTCAGCGATTGGATTTTATATTTGAGAAGCCTAATTAAAGACAGCTTTTCTCTATTTGATATAAATCTAAATCAGTTATATAACAAAGCAAAATACGCACCCGAGAATGGCTGGACATTTGACCAAAAAAATTGGGCGACAAAAATAATCGACGTATAAAAGATAAACTAAAGTGGGTAAGGCAAATCACAGGAAGACCGTTTGATATCGAAAAAGAATTTATCCACTTTAACAATCTGAGAAAATTAAGAAACCATCTAAACCATTTCGATCCACCGACTTTGGTAGTTTCAATAGAAGAGGCCACGCAATGGCTAAACGATGTTTTATACGTCGGACAAATTCTTATTAAAATGAGACAAGCAATCAATGCACCTTTCTCTTTATTAGTCATTGAATTAATTTGTCAAAAGCTTGCGAAATTTAATCCCGAACCAGCGTTCGCAAACAGACTTCCAATAAACGGTTACGGTTACCAGACCTCAATGTGGCCAGACAGTGACGAGGAAGAATAAACTTTATGGATGCAACGACGCTATAACAGCACCTAGGCAAAATGCCCGCCTTTTCTTATATTTAGTTCCGCTAGCGCTTCACCCGGGAATTAAGGCGGCGGGCACTACGCCAAGCCGCAGCCCGTTAGGTGCAAGCGTAGCGGACGACACAAACTAATCATTACTAATGTAACAAAGGTTACTAACAGACGCAAAACCAAAATGTAATTTGCCGACAAATAAATAAGTAATACAATGACAAAAAGAATTTCAACTTTCATAGGACTGATTTTATTCAGTTTCACGGTGTTTTCTCAGACAGTTCCATTCAATATTTATATTGAACCAATGAATATTTCAGGACTTGGTGGACTTCAAGCATATGCTTTTGGACAACACAATGGAAAATGGCTTATTGTTGGTGGACGACTTGACGGACTTCACCGAAGACAACCATTTGCTGCATTTGACATAGCAGGTAACAACAATCAAATAATTATTATTGACCCTGTGTCACAACAAAAGTGGACAGCACCGATTACATCTCTGTCTGTTGCATTGCAAGAACAATTAAGTTCTACAAATATGGAGTTTCATCAAGAAGGAAATTACCTATATATCATAGGCGGATATGGCTACAACGCAGCATCAGCCGTAAGAAAAACATTCGACAACTTAACTGCAATTGATGTTCCATCTGTAATAAATGCGGTTATAGGTGGAACATCATTCTCAAGTTATTTTCGACAGATTAGTGATGCTCAATTTGCTGTTACAGGCGGACATCTTAAAAAAATAAACAATACTTTTTATCTAATTGGTGGCAACAAGTTTGACGGCAATTACAACCCAATGGGTAATCCTACTTACACTCAAGTTTATACTGATGCAATCCGTAAATTCAACTTAACAGATAACGGAACAACAATCTCAATAACTCATTTGCCAACAATTACTGATGCTACAAACCTGCACCGGAGAGATTATAACGCAGTCCCTCAAATATTGCCTAATGGTGCAGAAGGTATCACTGCTTTTTCAGGTGTATTTCAAGCAACAGTTGATTTGCCATTTTTAAATTGTGTAAATATTGATAGCACAAATTATGCGGTAAATAATTCATTTCAACAATATTACAACCATTACCATTGTGCCGTTTTGCCCCTCTATTCTGTATCCAATAACGAGATGCACAGCGTATTTTTTGGAGGAATTGCCCAATACTATGATAGTTTAGGAGTGTTAGTTCAAGACAACAATGTTCCATTTGTAAAAACAATTGCTCGTGTAACAAGAAATTCTGTTGGTGTTATGTCTGAATATAAACTACCTGTTGAAATGCCAAGTTTACTCGGTGCAGGTGCTGAATTTATACCCATTACAAGTGTTCCTCAATTTAGTAATGAAGTTTTTAAATTAGATGACTTTACAGCTGATAGCACATTAGTTGGATATATTTATGGTGGCATAAGTAGCACTGCTGCAAATATATTTTTTACAAATACAGGAACTCAAAGTAGTGCAAGTAGTCAAATATTTAAAGTTTATGTAATCAAAAACTCAACAGTAGGTATTCACGATTTAAATGAACAAAGCATTGGAACATTAAAAATACAAGTTTTTCCAAACCCAAGTGATGGAGACTTTGTAGTTAAGTTTCACTTGAATAAAATTGCAGAAACAAAAATCTCACTTTACAGTATTGACGGCAAGAAAATAGAAGACAGGATTTTAAATAATTTACAAATTGGAGAAAATACATTTCAACGAAAAATAAAAAACCTCGACCTTGGAGGGACATATATTTTAATAATTGAAACCCCTTATGAAAAGGCTACACAAAAAATAATAATCGAACCATAAACCTGAACGCCAGCACCTAACAGCAGTGGCCGTTGCACAACCCTGCTTAAACCTGAAAATTCAA
>CAZMHW010000179.1:3510-7121 GCA_964566105.1 uncultured Akkermansia sp. | reverse complement strand
TGAATTAGAATTTTTGTTAACCGAATTTTTAGGTAACATGAGTACACTTTTTGAAATGCCATTTTGTAGAACGGCAAAAATTAATAAAGCACCCCGGAGGTGTCTTTATGTAGCCAAATTATGTAGCCCGTTATTCTGAATCCAAATAAACGGGATTCATTCGTTTTCGAGGGAAAGAGTTATTTTGTGATGTAGCCTTTAAAACCGATTGGTTTATTAAACGGGTAGCCACCGTTTGAATATTTATACGCCCGCTATTTTGCAAGGTTGCTTTTTGCTTATTTATTCGGTTTTTCAGAATGTTAAACCCGGAAAAAAGAATGATTTTTTTTTGAAGCACTTAAAAAATTTCCAAATTTCTCTTGACTTTTTTGGAGATTTCCCCAACTACACCCTGAAAAAGCCCGTCATTACTGAACTTTCCTTGAACATTCACAATATATGTCTTTAAGTTTATCGAACAACAGGTGGGGGAAGGCGAGAACTTTATTTAACTTGGGGTAGTACTTTCTTAAACTATGCTTCAAAAAGAAGCATTTTTATCAAATTACAAGTGAAATTAAGTGTACCCTAAGGCAACTTTTAGCCGACTTTCATCGAACTTTCAGTCAACTGTCATTTCGAACATTTTTTAGAGGAAAGACAAATCCACAAATGGAATAACCAATTAAGCAAATAAGACCGCCCTCTGATACTAAGTTTGAATTTGGGGAATAACTAGGCTCAAAAAAGGCGTGAAAACCTATTTTATGCTTGAGACAAGTTATTAGATCGAGTACTTTTTGGTGGAATTAGAAGCCCGTTTCAGACCAGGCTATAGAAAGGGCAAAAAAAAGAAACCGGGAAGGTTTCTTTAGATCAGAGGTTAGGAAGAAAATGTTCTGTATGTCTGACTTAGGTCAGGAACTATCACTTCTTATAGTTTAAGGTAAACGTAGCTATTGGTTTTTTAATGTTATACGACCTGCCAGTGAATAAATCTATTACAATATAATCAGGGTTAAATCTTTGAGGATCAGAGTATTTTTTGATTTGCTCCTCTATGTCTGTTCCAGCCGGCTCCCTATAAACAACGGGAACCTTGTTTCCAAATCTAACCAGATTAATACTGAAGAATAACTTTTTTTTCGCGTCCTTCTTATTATTTTCATTAAGGACATAGACCAAGTAGGATAATCTATCCTCATTGCTCATTATTTTTTTTTGTTCCATAAGACAATTAATTTAATGGTTACACTATCTGTTTTGTTTTAAAGTTCAATCCCAAAATGAATTTTGGGCTGGGGTTTTGCGGAAGGTTAATACTTGAAAACCACAATTTCGTTTCCCAAATGTTGCTTTCACTATTTATAACGCAGATTTTTCTAAAAGGTTGTCTTTTTGACAAGTTTGGCACTTCCGAACAGTTTCGAACAGATTTTTTTAAGTAGGTTTTATGAACTATCCTTATTTGATGTTTTAGTACTGTTTTATGGATTCAAAAATGCCATCGCTCAGAAGGATTACGTCTATCACTCTAAAAGCATTACTTTTAGTTATGATATCCTATTATGAAAAAAGAGAATAAGGCGTCGACCTTTGTTGCCCCTGTTGAATTTATTAATTTGTTTCGGAAGGTTCTGGATTATGAGGAAGGAAACCGTGCAAAGACTGTAAGGTTTTTGGATTCTGATATTGCTACACAGTTGCAAGTTGTTAGATTTAATATTGATACCTGCCTAAAGGAAAGTGAGGACAATCCGGAAAACGTTAAACATCTGACAAAAGGTCTTGAAATAATGAGTGATGTTTTTTTAGCGATAAAAACGTTAATAAGAGAGCTTTATCCAAATTACATTCACTCAATAGGCTTAGAAAAATCAATGGAGGAATACAGTTGGCGGCATTCAGCTGGTATGGCCAGACCAATTCATTTTAATTCTGACATTCCCGAAAAGAAATTAGATTCCTTTGACATGGATCTACAGATCAATATTTACAGGATTTACGTTGCTTGTCAGCATCATTTGATTTTTAATCTCCAGGTACTTGAGTTTAGCGTAAATTTGGGCCTTCTGGAGAGTGAGTTTTGTTTTGATTTTGTTGTAAATAAAACAAATCCGTATATAAAACCTTTAACCAAATCAGACATTGAGAACAAACACCCGTTCGATTTAGAGACCATCAGGGCCAGGCTGTTGCTTTTAAAGGGCTATATTGGGGAGAACACGGATTGGATTAACAGAATAGTTATATTTTTTCCTTTACCGGAGTAGATTTCTCTTTTCTGCCGTGCGAGACTTTACGGCGTGGAAATTAGAGTTATAACTGTTTTCCATATTTGTTAATGAAAGTGACCTTATTATTGACTTTCACTTCAGCGCACCCTTCCAGTTTAATATCAAAAGGTTCGATTGTGTCATACTGGGCGGGTACAATTTCCCTCCCTTTTTTGTCGATAAAACCTAATTTTCCATTAAGTGTAACCAGAGCCCAGCCATCTTTAAATGAGTCAAAAGATTGTATTTTGTCATACACTGGAGCAACAATCTCTTTACCTTTCTTATCTATAAAACCATATTTCCCATTTAATTGAACCATTGCCCAACCATCTTTAATCTGGTCAAACTCGAATATCTTATTGTAAGAATTTTGAGAGTTACAAATCTGAACTAAAGTCAGAGTTACGAAAATTACAAGCGCTTTTTTCATAGTTGTGCTTTTAAATATTATTTAGTTAAAATAAAGAACCAATCCCACTCTGTCGGATTACCTATTCCCACGCATGGGTGTGGAGAAAGTACCCTGTTTTTTTACATATTGAAAGATAGTTTTCGCGATATCTAACCTCGGAAGAGAAAGAAGATTTTCTGACGTTTCTTAAAAAATATTTGTTTCTATTTAACAATTATTAATTTCTTAATAACCTTTTCGTTGTTTGGGTTGTTTAAGGTTATTAGGTAGACCCCATCTGTTAAATCGCTCGTGTATATCCTCAGACTTTTATCTTTAAAGTTCACTTCTTCTTTTCTAACAAGAAGGCCAAGGTTATTGAATATAGAAAGAGAAGTGAAATCTTCAACCAAGTTGTCATTAGAAACACTCAACTCAAAATAATCTTTTGCTGGAACAGGAAAGATTTTTAATTCTTCATTTATCACTTTCAGTTTTTCTAACCCTACGAGGTTCATATAAACTACCACCGAATCCCATTTCTCTGGGCTACAATCCAATACCTGCTTCACTACATAGGTAGAAGTAGAAGAAGGCTTTACCCATAGACCAGATGCGATTTTAATTGGTGTTATTAGATCTGGGAGTTTGTACCAGGTGCAACCACTGTCGACAGCGAAGTCCGATTCTCTTCCTAAATAAGTGCTATCTCCAGGCATGATAGATTTATTGGAGCCTGCATAAGCAGGGATATTTAGTTCAATGCAGGAGACAGCATCAATTAAATATTCCGAAGCACTAGCAGGTAAATTTGTTGGATTAGTTAAAAGTTTATTAGTATTCGTGTCACTTTTAAAATTTCCGATCATCATGTATTTTTCTGTACCATTGGCTACAAAAGTTCCTGTTATTGGAATCCAATTTAACATCAAGTGGAGAGTTTAACTGAGCTTGTGTTG
>CAZMHW010000179.1:0-3500 GCA_964566105.1 uncultured Akkermansia sp. | reverse complement strand
GTTATAGGTACCCAGTTGAGCGTGTCTGTAATTATATTGTTTGTGGGATTTTGTATTTGTGGGGAAAGGTAGGTAATCGGGTAATTGCATTGGGTTATAGTATCTATTGAATTATCTGAAAAATAAATACCAATTGCATCAATACCGTATGTAGATTGATTGGATAGATTAACAAAAATTGAAACGCAGTAAACTTTACCGGCGACTAAAGTTTGTTTAAGTCTATTTACGGGATACCCTCGTTTAAGTCCACAAGTTGGACAATACAAGCCAGTAATAATATAATTGTTTCCGTGTTTTGGCCATTGGTAAGCATAAGGGCTTAGTGGAACATTGTAAGGTAATAGAACTTTGCTGAGAAGTCCACCATATATTTTGGTTGTATCTGTTGCGTGCCAATATTTTGCAAGGGGTGGATATGAACCTAGGATAGCATCTTCAAAACTTCCATTGCTGACATAATTAGCAATTTGAGCATTTAGGCTAAAAGTAAAAGAAAACATAAGCGGCATAAACCACTTATGTTTTCTTAAGAGTAAATATCGAATTTTATTTAGCAATTATTAATTTCTTGGTTATTTTACTATTGTTGGAATTAGTAACAGTAATTAAATAAACTCCATTCAACAAACCTAAATCTAATTTAGCAATAAAATTGCTAGTTTTCAAATTGTGTATTTCAATTAAGCGGTTACTTAAGTCCTTGATGGCGACTTTTAAGACTTCGTTATCATTTTTACTTACAATGGTTAACTGATCGGCAGCAGGATTTGGAAACAGAGTCACATCCCAACTATTTTCAGTAGTGCTGAGGGCTTCTTTAATATTTGCCTTTCTGGCCCCTTCCGATCCGCTGCAATCAGAAAATAACACTTGGTTAAAAATCGTATTATATAAAGCGATGGCCTGGTAAACACTGGTGCCATTGTCGCCCGGGCAGAGAAGTGCGATGTTATACAGTGTTGTTCCGTCACTCGCCGTAAAACTACCATTCAGATATTTGATGTAAAGATTATAAAAGGTTTTAGAATTGTATTCAATGGTATTAAAGCCGGAAGCATCCATTCCGTTGAGTATGGTGGCGGCTTCGTCGGTATAACCCTGGTAAAGCTTATCCTCTACCTGCATAAATTTATCGATGCTGCTGCCGGAAATCCCGGAATAAAAACCTCCCATCTCTGAATTATTGGTTCGTACGCTATCGTTAAAATGAAGGAAACGGTACAAAAAGGTCTTATCCATGTAATACAGATCAGCATTGGTGTAATCGCTTTCACGCGGCAAAGAAATAATCCTGTTATTAGGAAATTCACTGCAATTATAATCGCCACTCACGCTAATTGTCTGAAAACCTGTGCCTAAAATGTAATTATCCAAAAAGAATGGTCCATCGGGATTGGGAGGTGTACAGGAAGATGTATTTTTAACGTAGAGAACCGAATTTGTTGCAGTGCTTCCCGAACCAACGTAAGTTCCATAATTACCACCCGTCCAGGCGCTAGCACCACCCACCCATTGGTCGGAGCAGGTTGTATTTGAGCCTCCTTGAACACCAATAACTCCTGTATTAGTAAGAGCTATACCGTGATTTAGTGGAGTTGTCATAACATTACCCGCCCAAACAGCATGATTATTTGTACCATTAAAAACAAAACCCTCAGCTCCCTGTTGCAGATTATTGCAGGTAACACTCGGTGACCAAAGACTGATACCGTTTTGTCCGCAAAAGATTAAACCACCCAAAGTGTTTGTTGGAGAAGAAGAAAAGCTGGCCGTATTACTGGCAATAATGTTTTTACCAACAGAAGCGCTTGAAGCTGGGTTCGCATTTGTTAATTTAATGGCATACTGATCTGTGGGGCTTAGAGTTTCATTCTTTATGCTAAAAATATTGTTTTCAATGTCTACCTGAACACCGGTTGGGCCGTTGATATACAATCCTCTATATATATTTGTCAAAGTGTTGTTGGTAACAATAAGGCCTTGCGTGAAAGGAGTAACGCTACTTGGCGGAACGGACCAAGTATTAGTACTGAATCCCATTAAATTTATGGCCTTATCCATATAGGTATTAGTTACCGTACCAGTACCAAAAGTATTATTATCAACTCTTATTCTATTAGCATAAACCCCAAACGGCGCACAATTTAAGCAAGTAGCTGGGGTAAAGGAACCCACAGTCACCGGAATATTGATTCCGGTTTTGATATTAGTAAATTCGTTAAAGGCCATATAATAGTCAAAGCGATTAGTACTAATATTAACACCTGTATTGCCTGGCAGATAGGAAATTGGATTCGAGGTAGTACTCTGTGAACTACGCACAATACAGTACTCCATCCAAAAGCGATGGACATTGTAAGCATCAATAGCTTTATGGCAATTCCAAAATTTGTTTCCAATAGCTGTATTTGTTGCCGTCAGCATTAGAGCTGTATTAAGGATATTTGAAACAGAATGCGTTACCGCACTACCACCAAAAGTGGAACCGCCAGTTACGGTATAGGTTTGAGTGTTTTGGAAAACATTATTTAATAATGTAACGTTACTTTGATTCGCAACAATATAACTACCATGATAGTCAAAAAGATTAAAATTGCTTGAAGTAGTTCCATCTCCAATTGCGACGCCATACATTGTATTTCCACTGTTTACTCCCACAGAATTAATTCTAATGGCAATGTGGGAAGGCTGATTGGAGTAAGGGTTTTTTAATGTAGTAATAGAAAAAGAACTTTGGGATATGTATGGCGAAATTAAACCTGCCGTAGAATTTATAACAGCACGCAATCCAGAACCAGTAGTGCCGGTTTGTGGCCAGCTTGTTGGGGTAATTGATTGGGATAGGTTTCGGCATGTAAAAACACAGTTATCGATCTTAAGGACACTAGGAGCGGTAGTGTAGGGATAGCCACTAATATCTATATCAATATAGTTCTTATTAAAGGTTGTTTTATGAATGTCTAGCAGAGTAGTTCCGCTTGTCAAAGTGGAAGTTATATCAACAGCCGTCATGGCATCTTCTATTAAATTATCAGTTATCATATTTGCCACTTGAGTTCTAACCAGTCCTCCGTTTTCAATAACAATACCCTTCCACATCCCAGTTCCGCAGGCATAAAGATGAGCTCCATTTAGACTCAAAACAGCTCCAGGTTTTACAATAATTTTTACATTTGAAGCAAATAAAAACTCAGCGCCTGTAAGTGTTAACCAGCCTCCAGCTGTTACGGTTATGTCAGAATTAAATTTAGTTGCACTTGAAAGGGTGGAAGTGGATAATACCGATGGTGTTGAATAAGCAGTTACCGTTTGTGTACAGCATTGAGTCTGAACAGTGACAGCTAGCGTTTGAGTGGCTGAACAACTACCTCCGATTGGGGTTAATGTATAGATTGTTGATATCGTAGGACTGACAACTATAGAGGTTCCTGTAACTAAAGCTGGTTGCCAAGCATAACTTGTTGCACCTCCACAAGAAGAACAAGATGCGGTAAGAG
>CAZMHW010000178.1:6226-7122 GCA_964566105.1 uncultured Akkermansia sp. | reverse complement strand
GTATTTAAATATACAAAAACTTTTGCGGAAGACGGTAAATCCGGAATTGGCATGAGTTACATGGATGCTTCAGGACTGGAGCGTCAAAAAATCGCGCGCCTGAACACAGATGCCAAAAGTATTGTTCAATCTACCTTGTTCGATCACTACGGACGCCCTAAATATAACATTTTACCGGCCCCGGTATCCGGTTTGGATTTTACCTACAGACAAAATCTAAATATGATCTTTAATGGAAGTTCCATTTCCATTTTCGATAAAAAAGTGTTTGACCTGTGCTCCTCCAATAACCCCTGCTCCAACGCCAATTTTGTACTGGATGCCGGAAGTTCCGCCGGAGCTGCACGTTATTATTCCACGGTAAACGGCAATAAAAACGCGCAGCAGGGATTTATCCCGGACGCCCAGGGCATGCCATATGTAGAAGTGAAATACACTCCCGATCTCACCGGCAGGATTCTGAAACAATCTTTACCCGGCAGTGCCCACCACACCGGAGCTTCCACCGGAAAAGCCATTCAATATTTTTATTCTCATCCCAGCCAGATAGAATTAGATCGGCTCTTTGGAAAAGAAGCGGGTCCCGCCTCAAAATACACAAAGAATTTCGTGATAGATCCTAACGGACAAACCAGTACCACATATATTGACATGCAGGGCAGAACTGTTGCGAGTGCTCTTGTAGGAGATCCACCGGCTGGAATGGACGTAGCCGCTGATAACACAGGCCTGGTAGCCCTTGTGGATGACATGGCCGCTCCAACTATCAACATTGCCGACAATACGAACCGCTGCCTGGAAGTAAACACTTCGTTTTTTGTACCGGCAACAAATACCCAGGAAACATTTGTGTACAGCACCACCCTGGGTAAATTTTTCCCGGGTCTGTGCGGTGC
>CAZMHW010000178.1:0-6216 GCA_964566105.1 uncultured Akkermansia sp. | reverse complement strand
GTGCCACCGGGGCGCCCTTGCTATGCCTGGATTGTGCGTATGATATCGAAATCAGTATAAAAGATGCTTGCGGAAATGAGATCTTTTATGATGATGATAACAATCCTACAACCAACCCCAACCCGGTGTACATAACCGTTGGCGCTACACCGAACGGATCAACCAATAAATATGAAAACAATTGTATTGCCGGGGAGTATTCAGGCACACTACCTGCCAGCATTACAAAAGCTGCCTCTTATCAGGTTTCGGCAACTCCAATCACAATCATATTTCCAAGGATTGGCACTTATACCATTCATAAAAAAATCTGTGTGAGTGATAAGCCAATACAGGATTATATCGCTCTTTTTGAAGCGCAGGATAAACTTTGTTCTACCAGGTATTGTAACATTGTAGACAGTATCATCGGCAGCATTAATTTTGCGGGGTCCTGCGCCTCCTCCCAATTGAGTTGTCAGGCTTGTTTAGAGTCGCTTTGCACCTACACCAGTAATCCGGCAAACCCACCTTTGAGCCCTAGTCAGCTTAACATCTTAGTAGGTAATTGTAAATTAAAATGCCCTTTGAATACCTGCGGAAAAAAAGAAAAGATGCTTGCAGGAGATTTTACTCCGGGTACCGGTGCATTTGCGGCAACCGATCCTGCGGATCCAAATTGGGGTTATTCTATCTTTAACCCGAGTAACGCGTTACAGGTTTCTTCAGGATTCGGCTCCACCTGGAATAATCCACCACACCTCACCCCCTCGTTTCACCCCTATAAAGACAATTCAAACAATGATGCTACCGTATCCATTAATGGAACGACCTATTATCCGGAAACTTTAACCATGTCACAGTTTACAGTTAATTTTCAGGATAGCTGGGCCTATGCTTTTCTTCCCATTCACCCCGAGTACTGTAAAATGAAATTCTATTGCGACGTGGCCGGCACCTCCGTAGATTACGACGACAATATGCAAAAATGTAAACATTACAGCGAAGCTTGCAATAACGGATCGTTACGACCTTATACATGGGGCTACGCTTATGGGCCATCTTCAAGTTGCCCGGCAATAACCGATCCTATTTTTTCTGTAACAGACCCTCTTTTTGCCAGCCTTATTTCAAACTTCACGAACGAAATCACTACCAATTACCAGGGAACAGGGAAAAGTATCTACCAGGCTGCCAGCGAAAACGTCTATGGTGGTAGTATTCCCGGCGGCCACACATTTGGCTCTGACCCTTGCAGTAAAGACCTGGAGTGGAAGGAGTTTATGGAACTTTATCTCACTTTAAAAGATAAATTGTACAACGATATGCTAACCCTGTATGTCCAAAACTTTCAACCCGCGGGCAAGGGCGAATGTGGGAATCCGGTTCTTACTAATTACACCAGTAAGTTTCCACCAAGTCCGGGTTTGAGCAGTAACTATGGCATTAATCCTGCCTGGACTGCCCCAGCCAACACATCGCAGATTAATTCTGCAATCTCGAGTAACTTGCAATCACAATGCAGCAGTCAATGTTCTTCTTACCTTCCCCAGTGGGACTCAGACCTCAGTACCTATTGCCAGTATTATGGGAATTTAACCCAAATCCAGAAAAATGACATCCTCGGTGCGTTTGAGGCTATTTGTAATTTAGGTTGTGACGCGAATCACTCTTTCGGTTCCAGTACTACCCCGGCTGCCACCATTTTCTATACCCTACCTGGCACAAGCGTCAAGGTATATAATTTCCAGGATGTGTTAACCTATTATCTGAATCTTTACCAAGGTAATAATTGCAGCTCTTACCTGGTATCTGAACCCGCACCTTATGCAAGTTCAGGCTCAACAGGTGCTACAAGTAACATTCTTAACGACTGCAAATGTGATCAGCTGCTGAAAGTAAATTACGACTTAGCCAATAACATCAATGTTCCTTTTGGAATTACCGAAGCCTGGCAACTCTTTAAAGCGCGTTATGGATTTGACATGGCTGAGTACAATGGGGCTTTATGTGAATGCCAGGAAGCCATACACCAGCAGGGTCTGGCATCAACACCTACAATCACAAACCTTACCTGGTCTAACGGGTTCATCTGGAATGGCACATCCATGACTTACCTGGCCAATCACCCCCTCGACGTGGATATGAGACTCGCTTGTGACCAATGTGTAAATTGCTCTGTGGTGTCCACAAAAATGGATGCGATCTACATTAGTCTGCCATACCCTTCATCCGGACCCAATGTTTACCTGGCAGTAAAGAACAGTGCTGCCAATGCTATTTATCTTACGAATTATCTGAATATAAATAACAATTGGGACTATACCACTCAGGACTATCTGGACCTGTATGCCGCCTGCTCTGACTACACGGCTAATGGCAATTATTCCTCATTCCTGACGACTCAGGCTTTTGACCTGGCCAATTACCTCGACGACCTGGCAGCAAACAGCCTTCTTAACCAGAGTCATGCCATGCAAATGTGTACCGATAGTAAATATTTTTTAAGCAGCATCTATTCGGATGGACTTCCAGTACCTTCGGGTAATGTTTACAGTTACAACGTAACTCCTTTGGCCGGAAACGGCTTGCAGATTGTATTTAAACTGGGTGCTACTCCTAAATGCACGTTAAATCTTGCTTTACCTCTACCAACCACCTGGGCCAATATCCAATCCATAACCGGTATCGCCGCTGATTTTCCCGCCCCGGTGAGCGGGGGGGCACAATATGCATTTAAACTCTACGCACTCGATCAGAATTACAGTCCCGTGACAATTACAGGCACCAGTTGTTACACCATCACCAATCTGAGTAATTCCGCTCCCTTTATGCCTGTGAGTTGCCCGTATAAACCGGTTCCCGACCAACACTGCCAGATCGGGTTATATCAGAGTGCAATAGAAGCCGCTAAAAACATTTATGACATCTACAAAGATTCAAATACAGCACAGTTTATTCAGGATTACAAGGATGTCTGTTTTAGTACGCTCAGCGAAACCTTTACCAGGCAATACAATTTACAGGAGTTTCATTATACGCTCTACTATTATGACGAGGCCGGTAATTTACAAAGAACCGTGGCCCCAAAAGGCGTGACCCCTTTGAACATTACCACCAACACACCTCCAACAACACTTTATCCTGCGCATAGCAGTGTTAATTGCGTAGATTTAAATTACGTCAACCAAACCAATTTTAATACCTTAAACCAACCCTTATCTGAAAAGACCGTAGATGGTGGCTTTAGCGCCTATTATTACGAAAAAACAGGACGCCTCGTCGCTTCTCAAAATGCCAAACAAGCGGCACGCTCTCTGGCCAACGGTACGTTTATTTATAGCTACACCCTTTACGATAAATTATCGCGCGTCATTGAAACAGGAGAACTCGAATCTACAAATCCACTCACTCAAACGATCATCGATCAGCCCTATACCTTTCCATCCAGTGGCACTACCTTCCTGGACTTCTGTAACCTCGCCACCCGCAGGGAAGTAGTCAATATGGTGTATGACGCTCAAAGCCTCACACCGGCGGTGCTCGCAAAATTCTCAGCCGGAGCGCAGAAAAACCTGCGTAACCGTGTTTCGTATACCACTTATAAAGATCTTTTTACTTCCAATTACATCCACGCCACGTATTACAGCTACGACGAGCATGGCAATGTGACCGAGGTAGTACAGCACAACAAAAGCCTCGAGACTAAATTTGGAACCACCGCCGCCCTTAAAAAAATGGTGTACGAATACGAACTCGTGAGTGGCAACATGAACAAGGTAACCTATCAGCCAAATGAGGCCGACCAGTTTATGCATAAATATTATTATGATAGTGATAACCGCTTGCAGGAAGTTTATACCAGCAAGGACAATACAAACTGGGACCGTGACGCCAAATACTTTTATTACGAACATGGGCCGCTTGCACGCATAGAACGCGCCGATGAACAGGTGCAGGGTATGGATTATTTTTTCACCATTCACGGTTGGATAAAAGGCATTAACAGCAATGCTTTGGGAGTAAACAACGACGTGGGAAAAGACGGTACTTCCGGGAATGCTTATAACAGCGCTTATCCTGACCTTCACAATTGGTTTGGAAAAGACGCCATGGCCTACGGTTTGAACTATTACCAAATGGGCACCCTAAAAGATTACGAAGCCATTAACCGTGGTAGTTATACAGGTAGCGGTCCGTTGCAGAATCCTCTGAGTAATTATGCAAATATCGTTGCGGGTGGCCCTTTTAATCTTAATGCGAATGGCTCCGATCTGTTTAACGGAAACATCAGCAGTATGGTGACCACTTTTATAGATAAAGATCCCTTATCGAACGACCACACTGACAACACCCCGTATCCTCAATTGACAGCGTATCGATACGATCAACTTCAGCGCATCACACAACAGACTAGTTTCAGAGACCTTGCAAACAATACCTGGCAGGCCTCTTCCGGAAGTAATTACGATGCCAGTTACCTCATGCAACTGAGTTATGACAAAAACGGTAACATTAAAACCTTAAAACGCAATGGTGCCGGTAGTTTGGTTAAATCAGGTTCACTGTTACCTATGGACGACCTGGCATACAGTTATGCCGAACAACCGGTGTATGGATTCCCTAATACCAATAAACTTATTTATTTAAAAGATGCCGCCACCAGCGCTTACAGCGAAGACATCAAAGCACCGTCTTCCGCATTTGGAAGCACCTTGTATTACGATTACGATGAGATCGGTAATTTGATAAAAGACAAAAACGAATACATTGCCACCATCGAATGGACGGTGGATAGAAAAGTAAAGAAAATCACACGGGATGCTACGGCTTTACTTTCCGCGGGGCTTACCAAATCAGATCTTGAATACGAATACAATGCCCAGCGTCAGCGGGT
The DNA here is from genome assembly GCA_964566105.1 of uncultured Akkermansia sp. GTDB lineage: Bacteria > Bacteroidota > Bacteroidia > B-17B0 > Aurantibacillaceae > Aurantibacillus. The sequence goes on along the minus strand of CAZMHW010000178.1, from coordinate 1,340 downwards.
AACCAAAATTGTAAAACCACGCGACCCGGCTACCAAGGCCTTAAAACCAAGCAAAGACTGGCTTTATACCTACTACGTATACGACGCGGGAGGTAACGTGGCTGCCGTTTATAACCGGAGTTCCAATCCTTATGTAGATGCACAGAATACACCCAACTTGTTTAAGGATGCCATTAATTTAGGCGAACACCATTTGTATGGAAGTGAACGCCTGGCCATTAACCGGCCCGCCACACCTTACGAATGGGCAGTGTATTTTGTAAACTGCGGCGGCGCCATGGGCGAATGCCAGAACACGCCTTACGGCTTAACAGCTCCCACAGCTTTAAATACTTCCCTCAACAAACGTTTTTTGGGATATAAGGAATTTGAACTCAACAATCACCTGGGCAATGTGATCAGTACCGTGTCTGACCGCAAAATAAGAGAATGGGGCAACCAGGCGTTTAACGATGACTTTAGCTCCAACCTGAATGGCTGGGTAAACGGTACACTTTCCGGTGGGCAGTTAGCGGTCACCACCAACGTACAGTATTTTGCGGCTGAAAAATCTTTCGCTACTGTTGCCGGTAAAACCTACCGCCTAAGGTTTAATGTGAGTTTTCCGGCCGGAGCAGTCATCCAGGCAGAGGTATACCCATTTCCGGTAACCCCTCCTTTTTTAGCGAACATTACCTGCGTAAATGGTTACAACGAATTTGTATTTACGGCCAACTCGGCTCAATCAGTGATACGCATCCAGAAAGCCAATGCACCCGGCACTACTATTACCTATAACATTGACAACGTAATAGCAGACGAACCCTCAAATTACCTGGCGGATGTGTTAATGCATACCGATTATTATGCCTTTGGACAACAGATGCCGGGTAGAACCTGGCAGGGGGTGAGTGATAATTATCGTTATAGTTTTAACGGAATGGAGAAGGATAAGGAGTCGTCCTCTGGCTCAAGTAACTTCGGGTTAAGAACTTTTGATACTAGGATAGCAAGATTTTTTAGTAGAGACCCTTTTACCACAGTGTTACCAAACAAGTCTTGTTATAGCTTTGCCGGTAATTCTCCAATTAGCTTTACTGATAAGAATGGAGGATTTATGGTACCCCCTGATTTTCCTGGAACATATCCTAAACTCAACGCAATACTTTGGAAAATAGATGAAATGGTTAATGCTAAAGGTGCCGCAAGTAATCCAATATTACAGGCTTTAGCGAAGGCTGCGAATATTGATATTTCCAAACCTGAAGGTCTCAGGCAAATGCGAGAAGTTTTATCTTATGGAAATGGGCCTTCATTGATAATAGACAAGTCTATGTACGGTGCTACAGGCTCAACTAAAG
>CAZMHW010000177.1:0-7123 GCA_964566105.1 uncultured Akkermansia sp. | reverse complement strand
GAAATAAAATGAGCATGAGAATGCCTGTTACTACTGTTTCAGTAAGAGGAGAGCTTAAGTCTGTTTTTCGATAGACGCTTACAGATTGTTTGTAATAAGTCTGATTAATGGTTTCAAACTTCTTTTGCATAGGTTTCATTGCGCTGAACGCTTTGATAACCTTTAAGCTTCCAAGGGTTTCTTCAATAATACTGATGAGACCTCCAAGGGTTTCTTTACTTTTGCGTGCGCTATTTTTCAAACTTCTGCCCAGAAGTGCGATGAACAAAGCAGCAATGGGTAAAAGAACAAGAATATAAAGTGTGAGTTTTGCACTGATCACAATCATTAAACCAAAAAGAAGTATAACAGTTAAAGGTTCTCTGAAAATCATTTCAAGAGTTTGCATAATACTCCATTCTATTTCCTGCACGTCTGATGTCATCCGGCTCATGAGATCACCCTTTTTTTCTTCGCTATAATAACTAAGAGGAAGATCCATGGCTTTTTTATACATTTTGTTACGCAGGTCCCGCACTACGCCATTACGGATTGGCGCAATAAAGAACATTGCAAGATAACGGAAAACATTTTTAAGGAAAGTCATTACAAAAATGATCAGGCAAATGATGATTAGAGCCTTGATTTTCCCTCCCTGGGTTAATATAAGTCCTTGCATGTAATAATTTACAATATCCTTTATGTAATCCGCATTCATGGCGAATTCAGGCTTTCCCTTGATCAGTGTAAGACCGGCCTGGGCAGCATTACTTTCTTCAAACAGAAGTTTTAGAAACGGCATGGCCAGAGTTAAGCTTACAGCATTAAAAAGTGCAAATAAAATGTTAAAAGTTACGTTGGCAGTTAAATAACCCTTATAGTTCCTGGAATATTTTAAAACCGAAAATAGTTTTTTCATTTAATAAGCGAATATACTACAAAAATCTCAGTACATTTACAGTATGGAAAGCCTCAGACAGCAAAAAGTAAACAAATTACTGGCCAAAGAATTAGCAGAAATTTTCAGAAGTGAATCACGTACGCTTTTTGGGGGTGGTTTTATTACTGTAACCACTGTTCGTGTTAGTCCGGATCTTAGCTCCGCTAAAATTTATCTGAGCATTATGGCGAACAAAGATAAAACAACCGTTTTTAAACTGATTGAAAGCCAAAACAATGTGATCCGCAAAAAGCTTGGTCTGATTGTTGGGAAACAACTCCGGATCGTTCCTGAGTTGATGTTTTTTATTGACGATTCTCTGGATTACGCTATGAAAATAGACGCGCTCTTAAAAAAATAATGTAATTTATAAGAAGTAAACTGGGACCATGGGGAAAATGGAACATTCTAGTGCTGTAAAAACTACGAACCACCCTGCTTCTTTTATCATTCCCCTTTCATTTTAAATGTCGGTTTCCTTTTACATAGCAAAGCGTTATCTGGTCTCCAAAAAGTCAAACAACGCCATTAACGTTATTAGCTGGATCAGCATTATTGCGATCGCGGTTACCACGGCTGCGCTTATTGTTATCCTTTCTGCCATGAATGGTTTAACCGGCACTGTGGCTGATCTTTACAATACCTTGGAGCCCGATATTAAAATAAGCAGCGCCACAGAAAAATATTTTAATCTTTCTGAAAAATCTCTGAATGAAATCCGCTCCATTAAAGGAGTGCGCCTGATTTCTCAAACGTTAAGCGATAAGGCCTTGATCCGGAATGTGGATAAACAAACTCTGGTAAGTATTATCGGAGTGGATTCTCAATTTAATAAAATAACGAAAATAGATTCAGCGATAACCGAAGGGCGTTACGGCCTGAATGATGCTAAAGGTAAAAAGATTGTTTTGGGGAGAGGTGTGGCAGATCAGTTGCATGTAAATTTAAATGTTTTTGTAAATGAGGTGAGTGTTTTTAGTCCTGTAAGAGGTAAGGCGGAGAGTCTGAATGCTGAAGATAATTTTAACCAGGTGTATTGTGAGCCTTCCGGAATTTTTTCACTCAACGACGAACTGGATTATCAGTATGCATTTGTGAGTCTTGCAACCGCCAAAGAACTGTTTGATCTGCCTTTAAAAATAAGCGCACTCGAATTGTCGTGCGAAAAAGGGGAAATAGAAACCATTAAAAATATTTTGAAAGAGAAACTGGGCGCAGATTTTAGCATAAAAAACCGATATGAATTAAACGATGTGTTATTTAAGTCCCTGGAAACGGAGAAACTGGCTACGTTTATCATTCTCGCTTTTATTCTGGTGATTGCCACTTTTAATATTATTGGAGCTCTCACCATGCTCATCATTGAGAAAAGAAAAGACATCAAAACACTCCATAGCATGGGTGCCGATATGAGTCTGATCCGTAATATTTTTATGCGGGAAGCCTTTTTACTTAGTGGTATTGGCGCCGTTATCGGACTTTTGTTTGGATTATTCGTCTGCTGGTTGCAAACGCAGTTTCATCTGGTTGCGTTTGGCAATGCCAATGAGTTTATTGTACCTTATTATCCCATTGAACTCCAATTGCGGGACTTTATATGGATCTTCGGCCTGATTATGTTCATTGGCTTTTTTGCCGCACTTTATCCCGTACGCGTTTTTACCAAAACAGATCTGATTCATTCTTGATTCAGACTTTTGGGTTTGTTATTTAGAACCGAAAATAAAGAATGAATAACCAGGAATAATTAAGCTTCCCACCATTTGGCTTTGATACCCACGTAAACACCGTCGGTTTTTATTTGTATAGGGTAGGTTTTTAGGGCGTAAGCTCCGCCGGAAGTGGCTTTTCCCGAATCAAGATCGAACGAATAACGGTGCAAAGGACATATTATTTCGTTTTTCTGACTGCAAAATCCCTGGCTCAGGCTGGCGCCGTTATGAGGGCATTTATCCTGAACCGCATAGGCACCTTTAGCTGTTCTGGTAACGCATATTTTTTCTCCCCGCAATTGAAATACGATGAATTTGTTGGGTTGAACGTAATTTTCAAATTCCGTTTCGGTTTCAAATATTTTAATCCAGTGGTAACTCAAAAATTATCCATGTTGAACGATAAATTTTAAATGATGTCGCTCATGGTATAAATTCCTTTTTTGTTGTGAAGGAATTCAGCAGCTATAACTGCGCCAAGGGCGAAACCTTTACGGTTGTGAGCCTTGTGCATGATCTCAATGTCATCGATCTCAGAATGGTATTTAATGATGTGTGTTCCGGGCACTTCACCTTCTCTTATATCTCTGATAAACAAAGTATCGGCGTTTTTTGCGTCAATACTCCATTTGCTTTTTCGTTCAATTTTTTCGATAATCTGGTTGGCCAGTGTAATTGCGGTTCCGCTGGGTTTATCTAATTTATGGATGTGATGTATTTCTTCCATGCTTACGTCATAACCCTCGTATTTATTCATGAGTTCCGCGAGATAGGTATTGACTTTAAAAAACAAATTCACTCCTAAACTAAAATTGGTCGCGTGAAAAAGACTTCCGTCTTTTTTGGCGCACAGGGATTTTATTTCTTCAAAATGTTCGTACCAGCCTGTGGTACCAACTACGATGGGCAGTTGTGCATTCAGGCTTTTTTTAATATTTGCAAGAACAGTATGAGGTGTACTGAATTCAATCCCCACATCTGCTTTTTTCAGATCGCTTTCGCTGATACTACTGGAATTTTCTGTGTTAATTTTTAAAACAATGGTATGACCTCTTTTTAGAGCGGCAGCTTCAATTTCTTTGCCCATTTTACCATACCCAATAAGTGCTATGTTCATGTTATTTAAAGTTTAATTTTATAGAGATGCCAGTGGCGGTACTGAACCCGGTTCCGTTGGAATAAACGGAGTGCCAAGGGCGTATATTCATGCTGAGGTCATCACTCACATCGAAGGTCTTGAGGTGCGCGTCGACATTGGCGTCTATAATATTTAAAACGTAAAACACCGCGATGCCTATGGCAGCTAAATCCCGGTTTTTACGGTAGCTTACTTTTTGTACCTGTAATTGATCACTGGAATAACGAGTTGTATTAATGGTGTTGGGATCTTCATCATTCTCTGCGATCAGGTTTTTTCTGTAAAAATTGTACTGCTGGTTATTTGTCACAAACATATATCCAAAGCCACCGAGCCCGGCGTAAATAAGCGGAATTTTAAGGTATTTTTTGTTGTAAGCCTGTCCTAAACCGGGAAGAAGAGCGCTCATAATGCTTGCTTTACGAGGCCCTGAGTAATTTTTTTTGTGGGTGGCTTTTGCTAAACTAAGACTGTCGCTCTCACGGTCGGTAGTGCTCTGCGCCGACAGAGTCGATAACACAAAAAAGAAACTACATATACAAAAAAACTTTTTCAACTTAAGCAACGATGTCTTTCACGTTTAAATGGCCGAGATCCGTATCCATGGCTTTGTCCATTTCCTGCATGAGTTTATTGATGTGAATAAGTTCTTTGGTATCATTAATAGGCAAACTGTTGATACCCTTTTTTTCTAAAGAATCCACCAAAAACTGCACCGTGAATTTACTTTCGGTAACACCAGGTTGATACACAATTTCTTTGTCAGCTTCAGGCAAAACTTCCACAAAAATACCTGTCTCAACAAATTCGTTTATGATCATGCGCGTGAGACGCGAGGGTAAATCCAGTTTTTCTGAAATTTCGGTAGCATTGAGAGGTTTTTCGTGGTTGTAAAAACGTTTGGCTACCAAATTGGCGATCATGAGCGCGATTGCTTTTTTATAACGAGAGCTTAGATTTTGAATGTCATCCTCGAGTTCGTAATGATCTACATTTTGATAAGCATAAGATAATTCGGAGCCAAAGAGGACAATATACCAGCTGTACTGTACCCAGATCAAAAATAAAGGTAAGGCAGCAAATCCTCCATAAATAGCATTTAGACGGTTGGCACCAATTTGAAAACGGATGTATCCCCATCCTACCAATTCAAATAGAACGGTAGCAATAATTGCCGCGATGAAAGCTGGTTTTATTTTTACTTTGGTGTTCGGAAGTACTACGTATAGGAACGTGAAAACACCGGTTACCAGAGCATAGGCCAGCATCTTAATAAAAAAGGTGCCTACAAAACCGAGCATGTGCATGTTGCCCAAACGGGTTTGTATGGCAACCGTTAGACTACCCGATACAATCAGTAAAACCGGGCCTACCATCATGATGGTGAGGTAATCTGTTATTTTACGCACCCAACTGCGGCCACGGGTAATTTCCCAGATGTCGTTAAAACTCGTTTCAATATTTACCAGTAATTGCATCACGCTCCAAAGTAATAATACGATACCAAAACCCGCGATGACACCCCCTTTAGTGGTGGAGAGCATAGAATTTGCATAGACAAAGGCATTGTTCAGAATCTCGGCGTATTGACTGTAGTTCTTCAGGATTTGTTCCTGAAGTGTTTTTTCATAGCCGAAACCCTGGGCGATGGCAAATATAAGCGCTAGTATAGGGACAATAGAAAATAAGGTGTAAAATGTGAGCGCTGTAGCATAGGTGAGACAATTGTCCTCCTGAAAGCCTTTAATAGCCAAAGAAATAATACGAACCTGTCTGATCAAAATTCCCTGGCGTTTATCGACTTTGTTCAGCCGCACCTTCCAGAGTTTTTGAGATAAGAACTCGATTAATTTCTTTACAAGCGAAATCATTTTTGCCATAATAAACAAAATTAACAATTTATTTAACGGGTACAGATAATTAAATTATCTTCATAATTTCTTTAGCAATTTTTGAGACAAAACAACAAATACATCTATCAGGTCCTTGGGCCGGTTCTCGCCATTTTTATCTGGTTATTTACCGACCTTGACCCGGCAAACCGTCAAACGACGCTTATGGCGGGTATTACGGTATGGATGTGTGTGTGGTGGTTTACCGAGGCGGTAAGCCTAGCTGTTACTGCCTTAATCCCGGTGCTGATGTTGCCTGTTCTCGGTATTAGCGATTGTAAAAGTGTGTCCCAGCAATACACCGACAGTATTATCTTTTTATTTATCGGTGGATTTATGCTTGCCTTTGCCATTGAAAAATGGCATTTGCACAAGAGAATTGCCCTGAAGATCCTTTCCGTGGTAGGCACCAAGCCTTCTACTGTGCTTTTTGGTGTGATGATTTCCACTTACCTGATTAGTAACTGGATAAGCAATACTGCCACCACCATGATGTTATTCAGTGCTGTGTTTGCCTTGATTCAGGAAACAAAACATTACATCGAAAAAAACTCAGGTAAATTTGCCGCAGCCCTTTTGCTGGGCCTTGCTTTTTCGGCGACTATTGGAGGCCTGGCGACTCCGGTAGGCACGCCGCCAAATATGTATTTCTTTAAGGCTTACAAAGAAGCCTTTCCTTTAAATACCGATCTTAATTTTTTAAAATGGAGTGCGATTGGTTACCCTATTTCGTTTACGTTTTTAATGTGTACTTATTTCGTTTTGAATTTTTACTTTATCAGAAAGAAAGTAGTACTGACGATAGAGAAATCGTATTTTAAAAAAGCCTATAACGAACTGGGTAAATTTTCGTGGGAGGAAAAATGGGTTTTTGCGCTTTTTATATCCTGTATCTTAATGTGGTTTACCCGTGCTGACATTGATTTTGGAGCATTTAAGTTTAAAGGATGGAATCACATTTTTCCGGTACCAAAATTTGTAGACGATGCCTTTGTCGCCTTGTTGGCAGCTTTGCTGCTTTTCTTAATTCCTTCGAAGGCCAATAAAGGAGAAGCCTTATTGATTTGGGAAGACGCGAAGAAGTTACGTTACGATATCATTCTCATGTTCGGTTCCGGATTTGCTTTGGCATATGGTTTTGAAGTGTCCGGATTAAGTAACTGGCTGGCAGGAAGCCTTCACGTCTTGGAAGGGGTTCATCCCCTGTTTTTGATTCTGGGAATTTGCGTCGTTGTTACCATCATCAGCGAATTCGCCTCCAATATTGCCAGTATTCAGCTCGCTATTCCGGTTATGATTGCCTTGCAGAAAGATCTGCAAGTGCCACCTTTGTTATTGATGATGCCCGCTACTTTTGCTGCGTCGCTTGGTTTTATGCTACCGGTGGCAACCGCAGCCAATACCATAGTGTTTGGTACCAAGGAAATTCAGATCAAAGACATGCTGCGGGTCTGCATAGTTT
>CAZMHW010000176.1:0-7125 GCA_964566105.1 uncultured Akkermansia sp. | reverse complement strand
TGACAGTATGTATTTTTGATAACCATGTGCCTTTTTGGTCGTAAAAAACCACGCGGTATCCTTGATTGGCAAATTCTTTGCAATTTAGCATGTACCGGTAGTCACTTCCTGGCCCGCCATGAAGAACAACGATTAATGCACTGTCTTTTTGACCGAAGGCCTCAGAATGTAGTTGCGTTCCGTTAATGGAAATTGAAGGTAAGCCTGGATCCTGGTCTACCGTTTTTGGAACCAAATTACCAGGTTCATTGATGTATTTTTCTTTAGAGCAGGACACCAAAAGAAATACTATTGCTACCAAAGCAATTCTAAATTTAATACGATACATATTCAGGTTATTTAAAAATTAAATCCGAAATCAAAACCAGGTTGAATAAAATAGTTAGGCCATTTTTGGTCTATTACTTTAAAAGATTGTGCAACATTAGTTATTAAAGGCCAATAGCTGCACCCAATAGCTTGTTCAAAAAACAGGCTGTTTTTAAAAAACTTAAATTGATACCCTATATAGAAGTCTAGATACAAAGTATAGCCATTCCCAATCTTTTTATTGTCCTTATCTACGTATTTTTCAAAAGCATTCAAAGCCTTAACGCAGGCGTAGGCTCCTTTCCACAAAAAGTGCTGGTATCCAATTGTAGGTGCAAGTATACGCGCATGTCCGGGATAGTTTCCTCCCTCCGGGCGAAATGATGATCCAAAAGGGATACCTAGGGGCCAGGAATAAATGGATCTTTTAAATTCAAACAGAAGGACATTTTTTTGTGTTATCCTATAACCGGCATTTAATTGCACATACTCCGGATTGTCTTTTTTATCCAAATTACCTAGTAAATACAAAGTGCTTCCCAAAAACCACCTTTTATAGGTACTGTCCTTTTTTGAAATTTGTGCTTTAACTTGTAGCGTACTTGCTATAATTACAAATACAATTGTAAATTTAATTCGATTCATATTTTAAAAATTTCTGCAAAGTTCGAGGATAGCCAGTCCAGAAACGTCTCAACTTATAAGTTGGGACGTTTTAAAGTTCCATCTTAAACTTTTGATAGTCAGGATGGTAAAATAAAAAATAGGGGAAGCTTGAGAATTGAATCGAATTACTCTGAAATATCTACCTGAAGAGTGTTTAAATATTCTGAAGGGGATAATCCGGTTGACTTTTTAAAGTTTCGGTTAAATGTTGTTTTAGAATTAAAACCGCATTCTAAGGCGAGTGCGAGTAGTGTGAATTTCTTGTTTTTCGGGAGTATTACCATTTCTTTAAACTCAGCTACCCTCAAATCATTTATATAATCATAAAAGTTTTTCTTTTCAATGGAGTTTATAACTTGAGAAAGGGCATTTGGGTGAATACTTAGTTTTTTGGAAAGCTCGAGCAAATTCAGTTCAGGATTCTTATAATATTTTTCTGCAATCATCATTTCAGATAATTTACCATGAATTTTTAAAGCTTCTTCATTTGTAAGTCCTGATTTCTGATATTTCTTTTTTTCTTCAGTTTCTGCATCCGTTATTTTTAGTTCACCTGCTTTAATATCTGCTTCAGGCACTCCTGTAAGTGTAACTAATACAGGAGTATGGGAATTAGCAAGCTGCGTGTTAGGGTGTTCAACCCTTTTGGTTGATTCTGGATCTGACAAAAGGCTTTCATTTGATTTTTCAACTTCAAAAGGGGCCTCCTTGTCATCACTACTTAACTTATTGCTGGAAAAAATGCCAACTTGTTTTATTCCATAATATCCTAAAAAGGTGACAAAAAGAACAACACTGGAAAAAATAAGATGATCGTTGCCATAAAAAACAAAAAGCCAGATAACTAAGATGCTGTAAATAAGATATTGTAGCCATTTTAAATTGATTTTATCAGTATTAGAGAACTGATTTAAAATGTTTTTTTTATGCCTCTTTAAGAGTATGAGTGACCAAACAATATAAATAACCCCCGAAATGAGTATCAAAAAAACATTTATACGCATAACAGTTTCATTGCCCTTTCCCGAGTTTTTAAATAGCAGGATTTTATCTGAACTGGAAAGTGTATAAAAAGGTAAAAAAAGAAGGACTGAGAATAGGGCAGGTAGAAAGTGGAGAAAATTTAAAACTTTGTTTCTGGCAAGTTGATTTGTAAGCGCTGATGTGTAAAGAAAAAGTAAAGGTCCTTGAATGAGCGGAAATGGAAAGATGACACCCAATAAAAAAGGGTAATTAAAATCCAGGTTTGTTATTCGGAAATAACATAAAACCAAATATAATCCAATACTTACCAGCCAGACGGTTAATATTGAATCAGAACTGGTTTTACCTTTCTTGCTGAGAAGTATAAGACTTAAAAACAGAGCAAGTTGCGCGCCAAATAAATAGAACATCGATAAATTTTAGGCAAAATAAGTAATAAAAATGGAGGGATATTTAAAATATTCTCCTTTCGCCATAGATATTCAGAAAACTGAATTTTTTTCTCTGTTTTGTCTCCTCAGGGATATTTTGTGTGGGTAAGGAGAAAATAAAAAAATCTGAGTTTCGAGGGTTCGCTCTCGCTCTGTTTCTCGCTCTGATTTTGTAACCCATAGTTTAAATCAGCGAACATGTAAGCTGAAGCAGAACTCGTTCCTCGTTCACTTCAGTGCCATAAAGCGAAAAGCAACCTCCAAAAGGATGAATAGTCGCTTTTCTGCTTTTATGGTACCCGGAGGACCTTATTTATCCAACTTTTTGGATGATTTTCAGGCGATTAGAATGTTAAAAAGAACAAACTTAAATTCTTGATCATTACAGCGCGAATTGATTTATTGTTTTATCATTTTCAACCTAAATGAATTCTGATCCTTTTTCACAATAACGAGGTATATCCCATTTGCCAGATACTGTAAACTCAATTGATTTTTACCTGGCGCTAAATTTAAATTGGATACAAATTCACCCAAAGAATTAATAAGATCAATTTCCAGGGAAGTTTCCGTTTCAATAGTTAACTCACCAGCATTTGGATTTGGATAAAGTTTAAACGTGCGCATTATTTGTGAATCAATCCCAAGGCATATATCAACAAATTGAGTAAGGCTGGATGAGTTCTTACAACCATTAGAATCAATACCTAGAACTGTATACTGAAGTGTTGCTGATGGACTAACAGTAATTGAATCTGTTGTCTCACCGCCCGACCATGTATAGCTAAGGGCACCGGATCCTGTCAATGTTGTTGTTTCTCCCACACAAATACTCGGAGAGGATGAGGAAATAGTAACGTTTGGTAGTGTTGCAACAGTAACACTCGATATTGCATTTAAGGATACGCAACCTTCAGGGCTTGTTCCAGTAATGCTATAAGTACTATTTGATAAAGGGCTTACAGTAGCCGAAACACTGGAGTAAGAATAACTGACAGCACCTGTAGGTAATATAGTGAAAGTTTCTCCTGTGCAGATCGATCCGCTATTTACTGTCACAACCGGTAAGGCAAATGTTGTTACAGTTGAAATTGCAAATGGTGATATACAACCAAAAAGGTCGGTTCCCGTTACAGAGTAATTTGTAATTCCGGAAGAAGGACTGACTGTGTTGCTATTACTTGAATAGCTGTAAGACTGTGCGCCAACCGGATTTATAGTGAAGATCTGTCCCGCGCAGATTGATCCACTGTTTACACTGATAGCCGGCAAAGTGTAGACCGTTACAGTGGCGGTAGTTTGCAAAGAAATGCATCCGTCAGGACCTGTTCCCGTAACACTATATGAAGTGTTAGATGCTGGACTAACCGTTGTCCCACCATTGGCAATCGTATAGGTGATAGCTCCTGAAGGCACCAGTGTAAATATCCCACCCGCACAGATAGTCCCGCTGTTTACATTGATAACCGGAAGGGGATGTACCGTTACTGTACAAACAACCTGCGAAGAAACACATCCGCCGGGGCCTGTGCCGGTAATACTATAAGATGTCATAGTGGAAGGACTAACCGTTGCCGAACCATTGGAGAATGTATAGCTGAGAGCCCCGGAAGGCGTCATTGTAAATGTTCCACCGGCACAGATAGAACCACTATTTATGGAAATCAAAGGCAGTGCGTTCACTGTAACAGATGAGATCGCTGGCAGCGACTGGCAACCAGAGGCGTCTGTTCCCCACACGGAATAGTTGCTTGTACTGATTGGACTAACTGTGCTGCTATTGCCGGAATAAGAGTAGGAAGGCGCTCCTGTTGGAACGATCGTAAATACTTGTCCTGCGCAGATACTACCACTGTTGACGTTTATAACCGGCAAGGCCAATACAGTTACCGAAGAAATTGCCGGAGATGCGCTTGTACAACCCTGTAGGCTTGTGCCCGTAATGGTGTAGGAGTTATTCGCCGATGGAATAACAGTGGAAGACCCGCTTGAGAAGGTATACGTATTTGCTCCGGAAGGGTTCATTGTAAATACTTTTCCGGCACAGACGGTTCCGTCATTTGCACTGATCACAGGCAGGGGAAATACTATAATGGTGATAAGGCCCGGTGAAAATGAGGTACAGCCCTGTGCGCTTGTTCCTGTTACACTGTAAGTAGTATTAGATGTAGGACTGACTATTGCTGAGCCACTGGAGAAAGTATAAGTTGCAGCGCCAGAAGGTGTCATTGTAAAAGTGGACCCGATACATATACCGTAGCTGCTGGTAATAATTGCAGGTGACGGATAAGATGTAACAGTAAGTGTTTTCGTATCTGTGCAGGAGCCATTGGTTCCTCTTACTGTATAGTTAGTGGTTGCCGATGCTGACCCTGTTATAACAACAGCAGATGTTGTTGCAGCGGTACTCCAGGAATAACTGGGGGCTCCGCTGGCACTTAATGTAACTGTTTGTCCCGAACAGACAGTGTTTGAACTGGCGGATACAGTTAAATTGATAGGGCTTAAGCTAACGGTTACTGTTTTTATAGTATTCGCACAACCAGGAGCTGAACCCGTTACCGTATACACGGTCGTGGCAGATTGAAAAGGAATAATACTGTTTGTACTGGCACCTGTATTCCAGGTATAGGAGCTAGCTCCGCTCGCAATTAAAGTAGCCGGGCCTGGCGCACAAATTACAGAATTATTAGCTGAAACAGTCAGGCTTGGGGTAATGATAACAGCCAGCGTCCGTGAAGGGCTGATACCGCATGCGTTCACAGCAAAAATGCTGAGCGTGCCACCAGATCCACCTGCAACAGTAGTGATGGAATTAGTAGAACTTGTCCCTGATAACCCGCTTGGGAGTGACCACGAGTAGGTTGAAGCTCCATAAACAGGATCCGTGCTGAAGGTTAGGGATGCGCCTGTGCACACAAAAGTAGATCCAGCGATGTTTTTTGGCTGATTTGGTACCTGGCAATATTTTGCAGCGAACATGTCTTGCGCCCCGGCAGCGGTGAGAGTGTAGACCGGTGTGTTAAAATCAAAATCGCAGGTATAAAACAAACCTGCTAAATACACATTCAAGTTGGCATCCACTGAAATGGATCTACCAGAAACCCAAAATGTAAAAAAAAGTGCGCTTGTTTGTTTAACCCATACAAACGAACCGGTAGTATCCAGCTTTAAGATGTAAGATCCTCCAGAGGAGGGATCCATAGTATAAGTTCCTACGCCTGGGTCAAAATCGGCGGTAGCATTAAATTTACCTGTGGAGTAGAGATTATTAGCCATATCTACCGCTAAGGAATAGGGCTCAACAATTGAACCATTGGAAGTTCCCCCGACGGACCTGGCCCAGAGAAAATTACCTAGCGCATCTAATTTCAGGTAATAAGCATGAAAGGAGAAATTAGCTGTATTAAGTGTGTAAGTTGAAGGGCCCGGGTCAAAATCCATTAAACCGGTAAACCGGCCATTTGCATATACGTTTCCCAGCGCATCGCTGATGATTGATGTTCCGCCTGAGGAATTAGTATTACCAAAGCTTTTTGCCCATAAAAAACTTCCGCTGTTAGAGAGTTTGCAAACATAAATATCCGGAGTACCTACCGTTGTCGAGATCAGATTGTTAGTAGTGGTTCCGGGATCAAAATCTACTGTATTTGAAAAGGCTCCCGTAAGAAGCACATTTCCCAGGGGATCTACTGCCACACTTTTTCCAGACGTGTTAGAAATAACATTATCTGTAGTTATGAAGACTGCAGCCCAGGCGAAGGTGCCATTCGCATACAGCTTACAAACGTAACTGCCATTGCTATTTCCAACAGCGTATACCCCTGATCCCGGGTCAAGATCAATCCCAGTCAAGCCTGTACTGTTTACCAATCCTGTTGTAAAAACATTTCCGGTGGCATCGGTAGCAATGCTATAAGCATAAGCAGAGTTACCTGAATTGCCTCCCATACGATCAGCCCAGATAAAACTGCCATTGAGATCAAGTTTACATACAAAAATGTCGTTACTGCCTGTTGCTGTGAGAGCGTTAGTGGAAGGTCCCGGGTCAAAATCAACTGTTCCGACAAATATCCCGGTGATAAGAACGTTACCGGAGGGATCTGTGGCAATATCGTAGCTGGTTGCGAAATCGAGACTAGCCAATTGTTTAGCCCATATAAAATTCCCGCTGGCATCCAGCTTGCTCACAAAAATGTCATCAGTTCCACTGGCAGTAAGGGTAAATACACCCACTCCAGGATCAAAATCTACAGTGCCTGAAAAATTACCAGTCGTGATAACATTGCCAGCCACATCCACAACCATAGATTGCGCTCCATCCTGACCACTGCCGCCTGCCCGCTTGGCCCACTGAAGATTGAGTTGAGCTTTAGTGTCCAGAAATAGAATAATTAAGGAGAGTAACGCAAAAAACTTTTTCATGAATTTTATTGGGTTTTATACAACGTTACGAATTTACCAAATACTGGCCAATCAGAAAAATCTATGAATGAAAGCTTAAAATAGAGTATTTCACGCCTTAAAAACTATACACCTAACGAATGCAGTGAGACGACATTTTAAAAAGAATCGATGTAAAGAAAATTGCACAGTGAAAATAACGGCTTAAATCAGCTGGACGGATTTTTTTAAACATCCATTTTTAGCAGTCGATCTTTTAAAAAAAAATGATATTCAAGGTTTCCGGCGGTGTTGATTATGCTTAGGGTTCCTCCCGATAATAAGTCAAAGT
>CAZMHW010000175.1:0-7182 GCA_964566105.1 uncultured Akkermansia sp. | reverse complement strand
TCACTCATTGTCAGGCAACGCGTACACTTTACATCAATCCTCCTCCTACCACAGCGCTTCTTATTTCTTCTTCTAGTACTAGTGCTTGTGTTGGTGGAAGCGTTAACTTGACCGGCCTTAATTTAGGTGGACTAGTTGGTACTACCTATACATGGTCAAATGGTGCACAAACACCAAGCATCACTGTTTCGCAAAATCAGGCTGGCACCTATGTGTATACACTTTCGAGCAAAACAATCTACCAATGCTTTTCAACAAATACAATTTTAATACAATTCATTGCCAATCCCATTTTGACGCTTGTCAATACAAGTGTTTGCGTCAATTCATCAACCGTTATAACTGCTGGTGGTAATGGTACTAGTTATCAATGGGCGTACGGAAATGGCTTGAGTTCTCTTAATTCAGCTACAGCCACCGCTTCGCCTTCAAGCACACAAGTTTATTCCGTCACCTCGTATGCAAATAATTGTAGTACAACTGGCACCGTAATGCTTACAGTTATTTCAGCACCAACAATTACTCTCTTAAATACAAATAGAAAAGTTTGTCCAGGTGATAGTGTTTATCTTTCAGGAACTGGAGGACAGGTATATCTTTGGAAAGGTCCATTTCAATTTGAAAAAAGTGGGCAATTCATTCATTTTAAGGCTAATTATATGAGTTTTGCAGGAAACTACACTCTTTATATCAGCGATCAGTTCGGATGCACAAATTCAAGTGTAACGACCATTGAAGAACTACCATTACCAAATGGCAGTATGACTAATTTTGTGAGTGAAGCTTGTGTTCCATTTTGTCAGGAATATAAATTTACCCCGTTTAACAACATAAATTCAGAAACAAGTTGGACACTTAATGCCCAAAATTTTTCGGGAAATACTTTCTCTACGTGCATTTCACAAGCTGGTTCATATACACTTTTAGGAACTATTCGAAATACTTCAACAGGATGTAAGGCAAATTTTTCTTATGCCCTGAACTTGCATTCTAAACCAAAAGCAAATTTTGAATACACACCAATTAACCCGACTGAATTATTGGATAAAATACAATTCACAAATACCTCAGAAGGTGAAGAAATTAAAAAATACAATTGGTATTTTAATGATAATACTGGCTATAAATCAAACACTTCGAATTGTTCATATTTATATGAACTTAGCGGAAATTATCCGGTTGTGTTAGTAATTGAAAATAAATGGGGCTGCAAAGACACAATTATAAAAGCTATATCCGTAAAATCAGACTTCCTATTCTATATCCCAAATGCGTTCACACCAAATGCTGACCAACGCAATGATGTGTTTTTGCCACTTGTTAGATCAGTAAGGTTGTATGATTTCAGAATTTTTGATCGTTGGGGTGAGGAGTTGTTCAATTCTCAATTACCACAGGTAGGATGGGATGGCAGTTTCAAAGGCTCACCATGCAAACAAGATTTATACACTTGGTTTATACAAATTACTACTACTGATGGCGAACAGATGACAAAGTTTGGCACGGTGATGTTGTTGCGTTAAAAGTTAAATACCATTCGTATAATTTAATTTAAGAAAGCGCATACCAATAATTTTACAGCCGGGAACTATACTACCAAGTTTATGGAGACCTGGGATTTTAAAGCCTAAGTTATCTCAGATCTTTTTACAGGAATTCAGCACCAAAAGGTGCTGGATTTTTTGTTTTACTGAAATCAATGCGTAACTTAAACATTATGAATAAATACCTCCTTCACGGAAAACTGAAAGCAAAAGCAGGACAAGGTGAACAGCTCTCTTCTATTCTATTGGAAGCCGCTCAAACTTTAAAAACCGCCAAAGGCTGCGATGTGTACGCCATTGGAAAAGACACAAACGAACCGGATGCTGTATGGGTAACTGAAATCTGGCACAGTAAAGAAGACCATGACAATTCCCTGAAACTGGAAAGCGTTCGTGCGATTATCTCGAAAGCCATGCCCCTACTGGACGGCATGCCGCAAAAAGGACAGGAACTGGAACTACTGGGCGGACTGGGAGTATAAAATCCGGCACTCAGATTGTCGATTTAAGATTTTTTATTTTATTTAAATACCTCATGATAAAAAAGACACTCTTCCTTATTTTAGGAATAATTGCCCTTCAGGCTTGTAACCTGCACAGCTCAGGAACATACATGAATGATGCCATTGATAAGGACAAAAGAGCCGAAATCAAATTGCTGGACGAACAACTGCTCAATGCTTTTGCGGACACAAATGTAAAGGCGGTTAAAGCCTTGATGTCGGATATTCTAAGGGAAAAGACAGATAGTATTTTGCCAAGACTGGTTAAGAATATAGGTCCTGCCCTGAGGTCGGCGGACTACTCCCTACTCGATGAGTTTAATGTTTTTAACTCGAAAGCCAACGTTACAAATACGCTTCGGTCCGGAAAAGGAGTCAAGACCTATACTATTCGTTACCTCGCATTGAACGAAGAAATGTACGTATCGCTTTTGCGTTCAAGCAAGTCGGATGGAGAGTTATTGGTTTCTATTATTTATGGCAACTACGGTGGCAAGTGGAAAATTAATATTTTACAATTTGGAGAATACAGTTTGTTTACAAAAACTGCGCCCGAACACTATGCCGTGGCGAAGACCTGTTATGAAAAAGGAAATCTGATCGACGCGGTGAATCACATTGACCTTGTAAAACGCTGTCTAAAACCAGCGAACGAGTATTTTGAATACGCAAATGAAAAAGAAATGATGACGTTTTGTGACAAGGTCATGAAAGAAGTCAACACAAAATACCCTTTACCCATGGTACTTGAAAATATTCAAAGCAAGCCAAAACTCTTCCGCATCTTTCCCCTCACAAGTGCCGAAGGATTTTACCCGATGGTATACTATTTATCGAAGATCACGCTTAAGGACACCGTAGCCTTAAAAGCGGAGTATGAGAAAATAAAACCGGAAGTGGAACGTATTTTTAAGGGAATAGAAGCAGATAAAAAATTTGTGTTTTACAGAGCTTTTAATGAGATGCCCGGAGCGGATAAAGTGGTAGATCACTATGGATTTATTGATAAGCACTGACGGAAGTCCGTCATAAATAAACACTCATAAAACCGGGAGGGATGAAAACAATAAACGTCAAACTTTTCCTTGTTCTTTATTTCTCCTTTATTCTGGCAACCGTTGTTGGCACATTTAGTCACGAATGCGGGCATTTTCTTGCCGCTAAATACAGAGGTTTTGACAGCAAGATAAGTTATGCCTCAACACAACTTATTGTAAGCGATCCCCACAAACTACCTACTGAAGCAGATCATTTTTTTGTCAGACTTGGAGGGCCATTGCAGACCATGGCAAGCGGGAGCCTGGGTTTGTTGCTTCTTTTCCTGTTCTGTCGTACCATCGAAAATACCTCCAGTCTCTCGTTCCTTCAATGGGGACTTATTTTCATTACGTTATTTTGGTTAAGACAGTTGGCAAATTTATGTGTCTGGTACGGAATGTATTTTACTAAAGGAAGTTTTTCAGAAAGTGGAGATGAGATAGGATTAGCTAACGATTTGAATTTACCCTCCTGGAGTATCATTACAATTACAGGAATTATGGGCGCCATCGTTTTGGCACTAGTGGTTTTTAAATTCATTCCAAGAGAACAACGTAACACTTTTTTAGTAGCAGGATTTTTTGGAGGAATTTCGGGCTACCTAATCTGGCTAAACTTCTTTGGAAAATATATTCTGCCTTAGGATTGATTCATTCGCTTTAAAAATTCTATTTACCTTTAGCGAAAAGCATACACGCGTGGTATTTTTAAATTTAATCCGGGTAACTCAAAACAGTTTGAGAATCATGATTGCAGGTATTTGTCTGCTTTCCTTCAGCTTCTGCGAAAATCCGCCGAAAACCAATTCTGTTAAAGAAGATACGGCAAAAAGCAGCGCCGATACATCCTCTGACTATGTTGAAACACCTGACATCCAATTTTCAGAGGCCCAACTTCTAGTTTTTCTGGATTCGATCGGTCAGCTGGATAGCAAAAATCTCGAACCGAAATCGGTATCCGCAATTGATTCTGTTTTTAGAAACAGAAAACAGCTGAAGATAGACTTAGCGAAAGAAGATTTTAAAAAATTACAAGAATCTGCTGGAACCGGAAGGATCAATCTTTCACTTGCCAAACGCATTTTTCCGTTTAAAATAGACAGTACTTTTATTGCAGATCAGGAGGTATTGATAGAATTCTTTCCTTTATCCACCCCGAATCCCTTTCGGGAGTTTATCATCAGTATTGGCGAACGAAGAGCGGCCTGGGGCAATGACCTTTATTTTTTTAAAGGAAATACGATTATCTCCTGGCATCCTAACTTTTGCAAAAACAATAACGAGATTTTTCATTTTAAAGACAGTGATGGAAACACGGTGGTGTATTATACCGAAAATTTTGGCGGCGGAAGCGGGATCTGGCAGTACAATTACTTCTTCTACAAATATATGGATACAGAATTGGTGCCAGTTCTAAACGTTCTGCAAGATGGGAATTTTAATTTCTGCGGGATGGACAATCGACATTATAGATTAGAAAGCTCTGTTTTAAAAACAAAACCCTTGTTTATTAAATGTGTTTATGACTACGCCTTAAACGATTATCATTCCAATTTTATCGAAATAATACGGGACTCTACTGAAATTACCTATAACTGGGATAAATCTGCTCAATCATTCAGGGCAAATCCAAATAACAAACTAACACCGAGTGAGATCTATAGTTATTACCCGGAAAGAACCGATCTCTACCACATTAATCTCGAATACGCAGTGTATAAATCCCTACTCAGCAGCAACAGAGCCAAGCGTGAGGCGATTCTTGTGTATTTAAACAAAGTGAAGAACGATCTTGCAAAAGGTTATTACAAAGAATGAGTATGTTGTCCGGTACAACACCTTTCATTTACACTTCCAGCTTCAAAAAATACGATCACCTCTAACAGGGAACTGTGGTTTTAAACAACACCTCCCAATATGTAAGATTTGCATAATTTTTTACGTGTTTTTATTCCTGCAAATATTTACCTTGTAATAGTAAAACGAAAGCCCGGAAACCAAAAGATTACCCACCGTTAAACACCTGACCTAATTTTGATTTGCTGGCACTTATTTTGTAAACTATGATAACATTCAGCGAAAATTTCAGGGCGGAATTTTTCGAGAATTCTGAAATGCTGCTCTCCATCTACGACAAAGACCTGACCCTGATCGATGTCAACAAAGCATTTTTGGATACCCTTCACTTTGAGAGAAAAGACATTATTGGAAAAAACATCAATGACTTCTCCCCCGATTGTAGGTCTTCAGGTCGCTATGCCATTTATGAAGAAGTGATCCGAAGCGGAAAAATGTTTGTTACCGATCAATTAAAACTTCATCCCAGTCTTGGAAATATTTATTTACGTCTCACTGCTTTTAAAGTAGGCGACGGCATGGGTATTTCGAGTAAGAACATTACCGATCTGAGAGAAAACATCGATGACCTGGAAACATTTATATACAAAACCTCCCATGACGTACGCGCCCCCATTTCCACCTCTCTGGGTTTGATAAATCTGGCCAACCGGGAGTTGATCGAGAAAGATCCGGAAGCCGTGATCTACTTTAACATGATCAAACAGCAGACAGAACACCTCGACACGATTTTGACCCGGCTTCTTGAAACCACTAAAATCAGACAAGGAGAAAAGAAGCTACACCGTATTGATTTTGAGGAAGAAATTGAAAACGTGATCAGTTCCTTTATAACGATGGAGGGATTTGACCGAATCCATTTCGAAAAACACATTTCTGTAAATGGAAATTTCTACAGCGACAAAATTTTATTAAACTCTCTTTTTCAAAACCTGATCCACAATGCCATTAAGTACCGCAATGAAAGCGCCAGAAACTCCTACCTGAAACTAAGTATTACAGGCGATGAAGAGGGTGTTACCATTATTATTGAAGACAATGGCATTGGCATACCGGAAGAATTTCAAAAAGATATCTTTAAAATGTTTTTCCGGGCTACCGACAAAACACATGGCAGCGGCCTTGGACTTTATACCGTAAAACATTGTGTTAAGAAATTAGACGGCTACATTAATTTTAGCAGTAAGGAGAATCGGGGCACAACCTTTACTCTCTATATTCCTAATTCAGTAACCAATCCTTAGCATTCGGTCTCCGAACGTCAAATACTCCCAAAGAATTCAAGGTTTTTATTAAATCTGGATAAAATAAGTTAAATACATCCGACAGAAATTCTAAGAAAGACTCTTGAGCAGTTTCTCAAGAATTTCGATGGCGCTCTTGCTGATTACCGTGCCTGGTCCAAAAATAAAGGACACCCCGGCCTTATACAGAAAATCATAATCCTGTTGAGGAATCACTCCCCCTGCCACGACCATAATATCTTCCCGGCCAAATTTTTTGAGCTCCGCGATTACCTGAGGCACCAGTGTCTTATGTCCGGCTGCCAGACTCGACACTCCCAGAATATGCACATCGTTCTCAACCGCCTGTTTGGCAGCTTCGTGCGGGGTTTGAAACAGAGGACCGATGTCCACATCGAAACCCATGTCGGCAAAGCTGGTTGCAATAACTTTCGCTCCCCGATCGTGTCCATCCTGCCCCATCTTAGCAACCATGATCCTTGGACGTCTGCCATCGAGAACAGCGAACTTATCTGCCAGCTCCTTCGCTTTAATAAAATCTGTATCCATTTTAATTTCTTTGCTGTAAACACCGGCAATGGAACGAATCTGCGCTTTATAGCGGCCATACACTTTTTCAAGCGCGTTAGAAATTTCTCCCAGCGTACATCTGCACTCCGCCGCTACAACAGCGAGTTCCAATAAATTTCCGGTTCCGCTGCCAGCCGCTTCGGTCAGGGCGTTTAAGGCCGCTTCCACTTTTGAGTTATCGCGTTCTGCTCTTAGTTTTTTTAAACGTTCAATTTGCTGGGTGCGTACTTTTGTATTGTCTACATCCAGAATTTCCATGTGTGTATCGTCTTTTACTTTGTAAAGATTAACACCCACAATAATGTCTTTCCCGCCATCGATACGCGCTTGTTTACGCGCAGCCGCCTCTTCAATACGCATTTTTGGAATGCCGGTTTCAATGGCTTTAGCCATTCCTCCCAGCTTTTCTACCTCTTCTATTAATTCC
>CAZMHW010000174.1:0-7187 GCA_964566105.1 uncultured Akkermansia sp. | reverse complement strand
CATATTGGTTAAGCATCAATCCTTCTTCCTTTATGAAAAAGACAAATAAATTTCCGAAATGGCTTAATATTTCTTTTGGCTATGCGGCTTATGGCATGTTGGGTGGTTTTAGTAACGAATTTGCTGTGGAGGATAATAATGGAAACGTACTAAAACTCGAAAGGGAGAGAAGATTTTATTTAAGTCTCGATGTGGATTTGAGACGCATTAAAACAAAATCACGACTTTTAAAGAGTGTACTCTCGGTGGTAAACATCCTCAAATTTCCCGCTCCTGCCCTTCAGTTTTCAAAAAAAGGTTTGCGGGGATATTATCTTTATTATTAATTTTTTTATCGGGATTAAACCTTTTGGTTTTCATTTAGTCAAAGTACTAAATAACAAAAACCAAAAGCCATGAAACCACAAAATCATCCTCAGCAAAAAGGTTCGGAGAAAACAAACCGTACAGCCTTAATTCGCGTTTTTAATTTTTTTTTCATTTTTACGATTGCAGCTCTTGTTTTAAGTTCCTGCCGAAAAAAACAGGAAACAGCTGAAAACCCGGCAACAGTTCAAGATACCGAACAATCTACCGCCGAAGATAACAACCGCGCGGAGAGTTATGTCAGCGACATTGAATCTATCGGTGGACAGGTTTCAGACGAGGGTTCGCTTGCCACCTACAAAACAACAGGTTCTACAGGTGAAGAAGCAATGGAAACTTCTGGTTGTGCAAGTATCACGTTTTCAGGTCAAACTTTTACAGTTGATTTTGGAACCACAGGTTGTGTTGGCCGCGATGGTCGCACCCGTACAGGGAAATTGATTTATGATTTTTCAGCATCCTCGCCTTCAACAGCCCTTCATTACAGGAACCCGGGGTTCAACATGAATGTTACTTCACAAAATTATGTTGTAGATGGTTACTCGGTAAATATTGTGAACAAGACAGTAAGTAATACCACACCTAATACTATTCCCGGGGGCGTTAATCCTGGTACTAATTTAACCTGGGCAATTACTGCCAGTGTAAACATTGTGAAACCAAACAGTGGAGGTACAATTACCTGGTCTTGCAGCCGAACCAAAGAACTTATGAATACCAACGACACCAATTGTTACCGTGGACAAAACAGAAACATTGAATGGTCCAAAGCAATTATTAAATTAAATGGAAGTGCCAGTGGGGTGAACGCACGCGGCGAAAATTATACAGCTGCAGCCTCGAATCTGGTACGTGATTTTAATTGCAGTCCCGATCCGTTGCGCATTCACCGTCACCCGTTTATTTCAGGTACTATTACCTATGTTCCGGGTACGCGACCAACCCGCACGATGGATTTCGGAAATGGTGCCTGCGACCTAAATGCAACGGTAACCATTAACGGACATTCCTATCCAGTTGTGCTGCCGTAATCGTTAAAAAAAACTTCCCTCTAAAGCCATCCGCACCGGATGGCTTTTTTTTTGCACTAAATAGAAAGCCGGCTGGCCGCAACTGTTTAAATCCCTGTTTTTCTGTTGAAAACTAAAGCTAGATTTTGTGCCAAATACAATTACTTTTAAAACAGTAAATAAACCACAATTATGGGTATAAACGAAAAAGAGGAAACCGAAAAGCTGTACTATTCCATTAGTGAGGTTTCTGAATTGTTCGACTTGAATGCAAGCACTCTCAGATTTTGGGAAAAGGAATTTGATGTATTAAAGCCTACCAAAAATAAAAAGGGGAATCGTTTATTTACTAAAAAGGACATTGATCACATTGCTCAGATAGTAGAACTTGTAAAACAAAAGGGGTTTACCATACAGGGAGCGAAAGAACAACTAAAAAACAAACCAGCTGCTAAATCGACCGGTGGTTCTAATGCTGAGGTGATTGAAAAACTAAAACAAATCAAAGCCAAGTTGATTGAGTTGAGAGACAGCGAAGAATAATCAGTTCAGCGCTCCGTCGAACATCCGGTATCTGTTATGAACCGGATACGCAATATAAACTATAATTTTACAGGTGTTGTCAAAAGAAAAAAATGCTAAACGGCCGACTCTTTTTATTCTTTCTTTTTAGTCCGGTCTGTTTTTTTTCTCAAACAAATTCAAAACTTTTAGACTCTCTTATTAATAGCAATCCTTTGCTCAAAAATGTAATTGAACACCGGCAAAAGTACAAGCCTCAGATTATTTACACGCAGATAAACCGGGATGAGGCTAATAAGCCAACGTTTATAAATCATACTTACCTGCTGGATGAAAGGAATTACTTTTATTGCGCCAGTCTTGTAAAATTACCCTGTTCTATATTTGCTCTCGAAAAAACAAACCAGATCAATAGGGCAGGACTAAGCAGAGTGTCACCTATGCTTACCGACAGTGCTGGCCCCTGCCAGAAAAGACTTTGGAGCGACAGTACATCACAGACCGGTTATCCATCTATAGAACATCATATTAAAAAAATGCTGCTTGTAAGCGACAACAACAGTTATAGCAGAGTGTACGAGTTTTTAAATCCAAAATACATTAACGCACGTTTGAACGAGTTGGGGTTTCCCAGCGCGCGCATCGTTCATCGTTTATCAGCCGAATGTGTCGGAGCTCCTAATATGTTTATGAATCCTGTTAGATTTCTGTCATTTATTCTCAACCGGCCGATACTATAAAAACCCCTTTTACAACGCCATTTCAAAATCTTATAGTGGGACGCGACATTTACAATAAACGTAAACGATTGGTCTCTTCGAAAAAGGACTTTACTCAATCAAATTACCTTTCCCTGGAGATGATACATTCCATATTACGGGATTTAGTGTTTATGGATTATGTTCCCGATGATAAACGTTACAAGATTACTCCTGATGACCGTGACTTTCTGCTCAGGCACATGGCCATGTACCCCCGTGAGAGTATCTATCCAACCTTTCCACAAAAGACCTTTTACGATTCCTTTAAAAAGTACTTCATTTATGGTAATACAGTGGAAAAAATCACAGAAGACTCGCTCCGTATTTTTAACATTGTTGGCCGGGCTTACGGATACATAATAGACTGTGCATATATTGTTAACTATAAAACAAAAACAGAATTTATGCTGAGCGCTGTTACATTTAACAACGCCCGGAATAGTTTTGGTACCGGCTCTTACGAATATACCACTGTTGGTCTTCCCTTTTTTAAAGAATTAAGCTTAGCTTTGTACGCGCTGGAACGTAGCAGAAAGAAAAAATATCTGCCTGATCTCGAACCGGTCAATTATTTTAAGACACCGTAAAAGTAGATAAATTGTTATGTCATTAAAAAACCTATTCTCTCTCATTTTTGTTGCCTCGGTATTTTTTGCCTGCAATCAGGATCCTGAAAAAAAACAAGAAGTTGTTACTCAAAAGCAACCTGTAAAAGACAGTGTAGTAAAAGAAGTAAAAGTAGTCAGCAATCCCTTTAATGATGTAAGTAGCATCATAAGTGGAATAAGCGACAGCACGAATAAGCTTAGCTACCTTTACGATTCTGTGGCATGGAACGAAAATAGAACCTTTATTAATGCAAGTTGGGAAAAGTTGAAGGCAAACCGACTCAATGCCATGGAAGCCTGGGGAAAGAAGGAACTCGTTAATTCAGCTAAAAACTGTAAGACTGTATTTTACCCTTTCTCGGGCCCTGATTTTTTGACTTCGGATGCTTTTTACCCGGATGCTGAGGAAATGGTGATGCTTGGTTTAGAACCTGTAGGTGGTCTCCCGGAAATTGACGCATTTACCAATGAAATGGCTAAAGATTATACGAATGACTTTCAACGTTCCCTGACCGATATTTTTGAAAAGAGCTATTTCATTACACAATACATGCTTCGTGATTTTCAGAAACAAAAGGTAAACGGAACGTTACCCGTACTCAGTTTTTTTATTAAAAAAACCGGACATCAAATCCTTGACATTAAGTATCTGGTAAGGCAGGCACAGGATTCTATTCTTGAGATGGATTACCATACCGCAAAAAACCCTTTTGGTGTCAAGATCGTCTGCGAGAGAAACGGCATTACCAAAAACATTTATTATTTTAAATACGATGTGAGTAACAAGCAGTTTAACGATACCTGTGTGTTCTATAAATTCATTAACGAGCATACCCGAAATTCCGTTACCTACCTTAAAAGCGCTTCGTATCTGCTTCATGCCAACTTTATGAGTAACATGCGGGATCTGATCCTTAAGAACAGCAATTACGTTCTGGAAGACGATACCGGCATCCCATACAGTTATTTTGAGGAAGGGGGAAAATGGAATGTTCAGCTTTACGGGCAGTACGCCAAACCGGTTAAAAATTTTCCTTACCTGCGCATGCAAAAAGGCATTTTAAAAGCCTTTGAAAAGGATAGTGCCAACATTCCTGAAATTCCTTTCCATCTGGGTTACCACTGGGAGAATAAAAAGGATTTGCTTATTTATGCCACTAAAAAAGAAAACAACTAGTATGTTTACAATAGACACGCACACGCATATTATCCCCAAAAATTTACCTGACTTCGCTAAAAAGTTTGGATACGGTGATTTTATTACGCTGGATCACCACGAACCCGGAAGAGCCTGGATGATGCAGGGAAACAAACGGTTTAGGGAAATTACCGATAATTGCTGGGATCCGGCAGTGAGAATAGAAGAAATGAAACAACATCGGGCTGATATGCAGGTAATCTGTACCATCCCTGTAATGTTCAGTTATTGGGCCCAGGCAAAGGATGGGTTAGAGGTGAGCCAATTTTTAAACGACGATATCGCTACAACGGTTAACAATCATCCCGATAAATTTATTGGTTTGGCAACTGTTCCGCTTCAGGATACCTCGCTTGCAGTGAAGGAACTGGAGCGAAGTATGAAAAACGGATTTAAAGGAGTTCAGATTGGCAGTAACGTAAATAATTTAAATTTAAACGAAGTACAGTTTGATGAGTTTTTTGCTGCCTGTGAGAGTCTTAACGCGGCAATTCTCGTTCATCCCTGGCAAATGATGGGGCAGGAACATATGTCAAAGTACTGGTTACCCTGGCTGGTAGGGATGCCGGCAGAGATAAGCCGGGCTATTTGTAGTATGATCTTTGGCGGCGTTTTCGAAAAATACAAGAACTTAAAAGTGTGCTTTGCTCATGGTGGTGGATCTTTTTTACCAACCATTAGTCGTATTGAACATGGCTGGGATTGTCGTCCCGATTTAGTTGCCATTGATAATCAAAAAAATCCAAAGGACTATCTGGGTAAGTTTTGGGTGGACAGCCATGTGTGTGACCACAAAATGTTGCAATACGTGATTGATCTGGTGGGTGCGGATAAGGTAGTTCAGGGAAGCGATTATCCTTTTCCTCTGGGAGAGGCAGTGCCGGGGGAACTGGTAAGAACAGCGCCCCTAAGTACACAGGATAAAGAAAAAATCATGGGATCGTCTGCTAGAAACTGGTTAGGCTTATAATAACTGACGAGCCGCGAAATAGAATATTGCTAGAATTAGTAAAAAGCCAAGCGGAATCCCGATGAGATTCGTGAGTGTAATTTTATAGCCGCCGGTATAACGCGCCAAAATCAGTTGATTGGTAATGAGTTGCCCCAGTGAAAAAGCCAGCAGGTAAAACCCAAAAGCAATCCAATTTCCCGGCTGCCGCGTCCAGTTCATATTATAATAACCTTCGTCAATATAAAAGAGAAAAAGGATAACTGATACCGAGATGAGACCGGAAATGAGAAGTGGTTTTGGCTTTTTGGAGGGAGCGGAAATAACCTCAGACATAAGCATAAAACTAAGCAGTAAAATAACGGGATTTTTTCCGGATTAGTATTCTAGGCTTTCGTTACGAGTGCAAAATTACCGTCGATTTTGAATTTCCAGCCTAATTCAAAGATGCGGGGAAGAAACCTGCGGTAAAGCGCCATACGTGCATTTTCTACGTTTTCAGCTTCCCCTTCGCGTCCAACAGCATTAAATTCGTACACATTCACCTTAGGGTGTTCTTTCATGTAGTTTTTTACAATTTCTACAATGGTATTCATTACCTGATATACTTCGCCACGGTTGGTTGTAATATATTCTTCTCCCTCAAATTCATCATTTATCACACCAAAAACAATATTTGCGTGGAGAATGTTGTCCTGTAATCTGCCAAACCGGACTTCATACCTAAGCCCGCTTTTAGTGGTAAAGTAATAAACTCCCGCACTTGGAATGTTAGGGTACTCAATGGGAAGAATATCTTTATAGGGCTGTGACAAAAATGTTGCGTGTTATTCTAAAATTATTTTTTCTTAAATCGTTCAGCTAGTACCAGATCCTTACCCCCGCCACTGTAATCGTAAAATCCTTTGCCAGATTTTACTCCCAGGTGACCGGCTGTTACCATGTTTACCAGCAATGGACAAGGTGCGTATTTCGGATTTCCAAAACCATCCTGTAACACACGTAAAATGTTCAGGCATACATCAAGTCCAATAAAGTCGGCTAGTTGCAAAGGACCCATTGGATGCGCCATTCCTAATTTCATAACGGTATCAATTTCCTCAACGCCGGCTACCCCTTCATTTAGGGTAATGATGGCCTCATTGATCATCGGCATTAAAATTTTGTTGGCTACGAATCCCGGAAAATCATTTACTTCTACAGGAATCTTGTTGAGTTTTTTGGATGTTTCCATGATGAGGTTACACACCGCATCTGATGTACTGTAACCGCGAATCACTTCAACAAGT
The DNA here is from genome assembly GCA_964566105.1 of uncultured Akkermansia sp. Taxonomy (GTDB): domain Bacteria; phylum Bacteroidota; class Bacteroidia; order B-17B0; family Aurantibacillaceae; genus Aurantibacillus. The sequence goes on along the minus strand of CAZMHW010000174.1, from coordinate 484 downwards.
TTCATAATGGGAACGGGATTCATAAAATGCATACCGATTACTTTATCAGGCCGCTTTGTTACAGCCGCGATCTGAGTAATGGAAATGGAAGACGTATTGCTGGCAAGAATAGTATTGGCCGGGCAAATTTCATCCAGCTGCTTAAAAATTTTAAATTTAATATCTGTATTTTCACTGGCAGCTTCTACCACAAGGTCAGCATTCGCGGCAGCTTTAGCCAGATCGGTGTAAGTAGTTATATTTTTTAAAGTACCAGACTTTGCATCTTCTGTAATGCTTCCTTTTTGAACTTGTCTGTCGAGGTTTTTGGTAATGGTAGCTATTGCTTTTTGAAGCGCGTTTTCGTTTACGTCTACTAAATTAACACTGTAGCCACATTGAGCAAAGGTATGTGCAATGCCGTTTCCCATGGTGCCACTTCCTATCACGGTGATATTCTTCATAAGTTATAATTGGTGTTTAAAGCTAACAGAGAAAATTGGTT
>CAZMHW010000173.1:0-7311 GCA_964566105.1 uncultured Akkermansia sp. | reverse complement strand
GAATCATTCCCTGACTTTCAATACCTTTTATTTTACGGGGGGCTAAATTTGCCAGTAAACAAACCTTTTGACCTATGATGTCCTCTGGTTTGTAATATTGCGCGATTCCGCTAACTACGGTTCGTTTATCTGCGCCTGTATCAAGCAACAGTTTCAGTAGCTTATCTGTTTTAGGTACGGCTTCCGCTTCAAGAATAGTAGCCGTGCGGATATCCATTTTTGAAAAATCATCAAAGGTGGTTTCAGCTTTTATAGGCGTTACCGGAGCATTCATGGCATTGTCTACTTTACTTTGTTGTAATTTATCCAGTTGAATCTGAATGTCTGCATCTTCTACTTTAGAGAATAAAAGTTCATCCTTGTTGATTGTATGACCCTGAGGCAAATTAGAAGTTTGTTTTGCGGAGTTCCAACGTAAAGGTTGAATATTCAGCATATCAAAAAGTTTTTGTGAGGTAAAGGGTAAAAACGGCTCAGCAAGAATAGCAAGATTACAGGAGATTTGTAGCGCCACGTTCATAATGGTTTTTACACGTTCTTCGTCGGTTTTAATTAGTTTCCAGGGTTCGTTTTCTGCCAGGTATTTATTTCCGAGGCGGGCAACATTCATCCATTCTGAAATTGCTTCTCTGAATTTAAATTGTTCGATGGACTTTGCTATTTTATCCGGGGCCTTTGCCAGTTCTTCCAGCACAAGCAGGTCTTCTTTGGTATAAGTGCTGGTTGCCGGAACCTTACCCTCGTAATATTTGTGTGTTAGCACGAGGGTACGGTTAATGAAATTACCAAAAATGGCAACAAGTTCGCTGTTGTTTTTAGTTTGAAAATCTTTCCAGGTAAAGTCATTGTCCTTGGCCTCTGGTGCATTTGCACACAGGGTGTAACGCAAAACGTCCTGCTTTCCCTTAAACTCCAGTAAATACTCGTGCAGCCAAACAGCCCAATTACGTGACGTTGAAATTTTATCACCTTCTAAATTCAAAAACTCATTTGCTGGAACATTATCGGGTAGAATAAATTCACCGTGTTCCATTAACATGGAGGGGAAGATGATGCAATGGAAAACAATGTTGTCTTTGCCAATAAAGTGTATGAGGCGTGAATCTTCTTTTTTCCAATAATCCTGCCACGTGTCGGGCAACAGGTCTTTGGTAGCAGAGATATAACCAATTGGCGCGTCAAACCACACATAAAGCACTTTGCCTTCAGCTCCTTTTACTGGAACCGGAATACCCCAATCCAGATCACGGGTCATTGCCCTCGGCTGCAAACCGTCACCACTATCTAACCAGCTTTTGCATTGGCCAAACACATTCGGCTTCCAATCGCTGTGCGATTCGATATAAGCCTTTATTTTTGGTTGTAATTTATCTAAAGGCAGAAACCAGTTCTTAGTTTGTTTCAAAACAGGTTTACTTCCGGAGAGTGTTGATTTTGGATTAATGAGATCGGTTGCATTTAAAGAGCTTCCGCATTTTTCGCACTGATCACCATAAGCATTTGGATTTGCGCAGTTAGGACAAGTGCCAACGATGTAACGATCAGCAAGGAACTGCTGGGCCGATTCATCAAAATACTGTTCGGTTACCTGTTCGGTAAATACGCCTTTATCGTATAACACCTTAAAAATATCGGAAGCCGTTTGGTGATGTGTTTTAGAAGAAGTGCGTGAATAGATATCAAATGAGATTCCAAATTCATGAAAAGCATCTCCCATGATTTTGTGATATTTGTCCACAACGTCCTGAGGCGTTACTCCTTCTTTTTTTGCTTTAATCGTAATAGGAACGCCATGCTCATCGCTTCCACATATAAATTTAACATCGTGACCTGTGCTTCTGAGGTATCTTACATAAATATCGGATGGCAAATAACAGCCGGCCAGGTGACCAATGTGTACAGGACCGTTTGCGTAAGGCAAAGCCGCTGTTACAAGAGTTCTTTTAAATTCTGATTTCATACATGCGCCACACCTTTTGTTAAAGAGGAATATGGGGTGTGTTTATTTCTTTATACGTTATAAATTCTTACTTTTATACAAAGGTAAGTATATTAAAATAAATCTATCATGAGCAATAAAAAAGAAATTTGGAAGGCCATAAGCATAGAAGGGAAAAAACCTACCGTTCCCTACATGATTTCAAATCATGGTCGCTTTGGTGTACTCGTTGATGGGAAGGTTGAAGTAAGACATTTTAAACCGACGGCAGGCAATTACCGATACAATACTCGGCAAAATGGGAAAAACAAAGCTATTTTTTTGTACAAAGAGGTAGCCAAAAGCTTCCTTAAAAAACCATCCGCCAAATACAAGTATATTATACACAAGGACCATGACTATCTTAACGATCACATGGACAATTTGAAGTGGGCCACCCGGGAAGAGCACAGAGCACACACCGCACATAGTCCCCGATCTGTTTTGGCCCGCGAGAAAAAAGTGATCACCAAGAGCACGCATTCCAAAGTTTTGAATGAAAGGACTGTAACAACATTAAAGCGCATGATTTGGGATCCTAAACGCAAACTTTCGTACAAACAACTTGCTGAGAAATTTGGTGTTTCAGAAATGCAGATCTATCGCATTAAAACGGGGGAATTCTGGTATCATATTAAAGTTGAGAATGAACCTGTTCATGCCAAATACAAGCAAAATTTAAGCAATATTGCTTTTCATAAAAAGCAGGCAGAAAGAAAGGCTGCCGCTAAGCCAAAACCGAAAGCCGCGGCCAAAAGAAAAAAATAATGCATTTAATTCCGTCCTATGTAAACAAGGGTGATACCATCCTTGTAATTGGCACCGCCAGGGCCAGAAACGAAGAAGCGATTCAACCAGCAATAAAAATTCTTGAAAACTGGGGATTAAAGGTTGAAACCGGTAAAAACATTTTTAAAAAACATCATCAGTTTGCAGGGACAGACGAAGAGCGCTGTAGCGATCTACAATGGGCTATTAACCACAAAACTGCTAAAGCGGTATTAATTGCCGGAGGCGGATATGGTACGTTACGCATCATAGACAAAGTTAATTTTAAACCCTTGTTAAAGCACCCTAAATGGTTTATTGGGTATAGCGACACCACGGTTATACATTGCAGACTGGAACACATGAAAATGGCTGCCATACACGGGACAATGGCCTTTCAGTTTTTGAAAGACAAAGAGGCTACGGCATCTGTTAAAGATTTACTCTTTGGCACAAAATTCCGGTACAAAGTTCCTGCGAATATTCTCAACCGCAAAGGCAGCGCAGAGGCTGAAGTTGTGGGAGGTAATCTCTCCCTGTTGTATGCTTTGAGCGGAAGCACGGACGATTTGGTTACAAAGAACAAAATACTCTTTATTGAGGATCTTGATGAACAATTGTATCATATAGACAGGATGATGTTACAATTGAAGAGAAGTGGTAAACTCAAAGGACTCAAAGGCTTAATTGTAGGGGGAATGACTGACATGAAGGACAATGCAATTCCTTTTGGTAAGAATGCAGAAGAAATTATTTTGGAAGCCGTAAGGGAATACAAGTATCCGGTGTGTTTTAATTTTCCGGCGGGACATATTGAAAGAAATATGGCCTTGTATCTTGGAAAAAAAGCGAAATTAACTGTTACGGCACGTGGAACAACTCTGCAATATATTTAATTATGATTTGCAAAACGACTGATAATCTCAATCTTTATTACGACGTTAGAGGAAATCTGAGCGCTACCGAAACAATAGTTTTCCTAAACGGATTAACACAATCTACAGATGCCTGGATACTGATGTTACCTTATTTTAAAGAAAAATATAAGATCATTCTTTTGGATTTTATTTTTCAGGGGCAGAGCGATAAGAACGGGGAGTGGCGTGATTTTAATGTTCATGCAAAAGATCTTAAGAGTGTTTTAGACCAGGAAGGAATACAAAGTGCCAACATTGTTGGAATCTCTTACGGAAGTCTGGTAGCACAGCATTTTGCAGTATTGTTTCCTAATTACATTCATAAATTGGTTCTTCTTTCTACGTTTGCGCACAAAACACCTTATTATGAAGCGATTGAATTGAGCTGGTGGCGCGCGCTTGAAATGGGGGGGTATAATCTTATGCTGGACATCATGCTTCCGAGTGTTCTGAGCGAGGGCTATTTTTCAAATCCACTGGTGTCTATCACCAAATTAAAAAGCGGGAGGAAGGACCTCAATCAAAACGCAGAAGCCATTTTTAACTTAATGAAAGCAACACGTGAGAGAAAAGATTTCAGGAAAGAGCTAAAAAAAATAAACGCCACAACACTTATTATACAGGGAGATAAAGACATGTTACTACCAGTGCATCTGGCAGAAGAAGTCCACAAGAACATTCGCAATTCTAAGCTAATTGTTGTAAAAAATGCCGGACACACCCTGAACCTGGAACATGTGGGCGAAGTAAGCGCTTATATAAACGCTTTTTTAAATTAAATCGAAGAGGTTGTTTACACCAGGATATCTTGAAACGGTATACCCTTCGGCATATTTTGCCCCAATAGCTCTTCCCCACAAGGACATTTTACTATTTAAGCTTTCCAAAAACGCTTTGCTTGAAATAGGTGTTTCAGGCTCGTTGGAAGCCGGATTAAAAAACTGCGACGAAAAGGCCATGATGGATTTGTGTTTTACGTCGTAAAACTCTGTGATATCAATCACAAAATCTGGATGAATGTAATGGTCCTGAATGTAATGGTAAACCGCTTTGGGGCGCCAGGCTTTTTGGAGAGAGCCCTCTAAATGGGTTTCTATTTTCACCAAACCACTATAAAAACAAGCTTCTGCAACTAATTTGGCCGCGCGTCCATGATCCGGATGCCTGTCGCTGATTGCATTGCAAAGAACAATTTCCGGTTGGTGTTTTCTGATTTGCTGAATAATTTCTTTTTGATGCGCCTCATTGTTTTCAAAAAAACCATCTTTAAAATTTAACTGCGTTCTAAAGGAAACGCCAAGAATTTTAGCGGAATTATTAGCCTCTTTTGTTCTTAATTCAGCATTTCCACGGGTACCCAGCTCGCCACGGGTTAAATCCAAAATGCCTACTGTTTTGCCCATGGCCACATGTTTGGCAATGGTCCCGCTACAACTCAATTCAACATCGTCGGGATGAATTCCAATTGCTAAAATATCAATTTTCATTTGGCTGAGTTTATCTTTTTTGAAAGTTCCGAGATGCGTTCGTTTAATTTGGGAAGACCTCTGAATAGAACGTAAGAACGTTTGTATTCCCCAATATTAAAGGCCGGAGAGCCTTGTACAATTTCATTTTCTTTTTCAATGTTGGAGCCAATTCCAGACTGTCCGGCTATTTTAACGCCGTTAGCTATTTTGAGGTGTCCTGCGACGCCTACCTGTGCACCAATCATACAGTTTTTGCCAACTTTTGTTGAACCGGCCACGCCTGTTAGCCCTGCAATAACTGTATTTTCTCCAATTTCCACATTGTGGGCAATCTGTACTAAATTATCAAGTTTAACGCCTTTACGAAGAATGGTAGATCCGAGGGTGGCACGATCGATGGAAGCATTTGAACCAATTTCCACATTGTCTTCAATAATAACATTTCCAATCTGAGGTACTTTTACAAAAGCCTGGCCTTCAGAATTAGGAGCAAAACCAAAGCCGTCGCTGCCAATAACGGTACTGGCATGAACGGTGCAATTAGAACCAATTAAACAATCGTAGTATACTTTAACTCCCGAAAACAGAGTAGTATTATCTCCAATCTTTACATTGTCGCCAATATAAACGTGTGGATAGATCTTCACATTGTTTCCGATGGTCACATTTTCACCTATGTAAGCAAAGGCGCCTATATAACAGTCAGCGCCTAAGGCTGCATTGGGAGAAATGAAACTTGGTTGTTCAATTCCTGTTTTATTTCCCTTAATTTGAGTATAGAGTTCCAGCAATTTTGCGAAAGACTCGTAGGCATTTTCAACGCGAATAAGGGTACAGGTTGTTTTTACAGGCTTATCGAGTACCAGTGTTTTGTTAACAATAACAATGCTGGCATCTGTTGTGTAAATGTAATTTGTGTATGAGGGATTTGAGAGGAAAGATAAGGTTCCTTTAGAACCTTCTTCTATTTTAGAAAGATTGCTTACAATAGTGTTCGCATCACCTTCAACATTTCCATTTAATAAGGTGGCTATTTGTTGCGCTGAGAATTCCATAATTTGACAGCTTAAAATTAAGTAATTTATCAGAAACAAGCCTGAAATTAATTACGAGCGGCATGAATCAACTTAATAAGCTTTTGTTTTTCAAAGGCCCAGTTTAACTCGTTTTTTGCTCTGGAGGTGTTTTGACGGTAGTCGGCAAGCATTGGCGAAGCAAGCATTTCCTTTAGTTTAGAAGCGATAGTATGGGGGGCGTGATCGGAAATAAAATCCCCTATTTGATAAAAATTAATTACTCTTTCAATTTCGGGTAAACGGCTGGCCAAAATTGGTACTCCGGCATGTATGTAATCGAAAATTTTATTTGGAAGACTGTTGAAATAATTGAGATTAGTATTTTTATCAATACTTAACCCTAAATCTGCATTAAAAGTGTAGTGCATTAAATCAGTTTTAGGAAGCTTATTGATCAGACGAACCTTTGTTTCGAGGTTTAATTCCTTTATTTTTTCTTTAAGGGTATTCCACACGTCACCACTTCCAATGATCAACAATATACTGTTTTCGACCTCCTGCATAGCTTCTATCAATTCTTCAGCGCCCCTGTCTACATTAATTCCAGCGCCCTGCAGAAGTATTATTTTTTTATCTGAGGGTAGCCCCAGGTCTGCCCGGGATTTTGGTTTAAAATTTGTCGGCAGATCGGAAATATTACGGATAGAATAAAAAGGAACCTTGTATTTTTCGTTAAAAATGGATGCGATACTTTCGTTAACCGTGATGCAGGTTTTGAGTCTCGGAACAAGAGAAGATTCAAGCTTTAGCCAGATTTTTCGTTTAAGGGGGGAGTGTTGTAATTCGGGAACCTCACAAAACAATTCGTGGCTATCGTATATCAGCGGGATTTTTCTGATCCTCGAGACCAAATAATTAGGTAATAAAGTGTCCAGGTCGTTGGAATAGAGAAGGTCTGTTTTTTTAAATAACAGAAAAAAAAACAGGCGAAGGTTAAAAAACAGGTAAAAAAAAGGACCTTTTCTGAACAATAAGTTCATGCGAATGGATTTAAACGGCCAAATTGGTAAATCCAGCGAATCGGGAAGTTTTCTGCCTATCAGTACAACATTGTAGCCGCATTCCATTAAAGCAATACACGTTTTATTTACGCGGGTATCTGT
>CAZMHW010000172.1:3257-7345 GCA_964566105.1 uncultured Akkermansia sp. | reverse complement strand
TACCAACACAGCGGTAGCAAACGTAAGTGTGAGCTCGGCTCCACTGGTGACGATCTCCGGAACAACAAACATTTGAGCAGGAAGCTCTGCCACTTTAACAGCGAACGGATCGACCACATACTCGTGGAGTACCGGTGCAACCGGATCTGTCATTGTTGTATCTCCATCATCTAACAGTAGTTATTCTGTAATCGGAACAAATCCATCCGGATGTTCGGGTAACTCACCTGTAAAAACCTTAACTGTAAATGCTTTACCTGTAACTACTATCAGCGGAACCAACGCGATATGTGCCGGTCAATCGCTGAGCTTAACTGCCAGTGGCGCTAACACCTATTCATGGAACACAGGATCTACCTCAGCTAATGTGGTTTTAACACCCACGAGTAATACCAGCTATACAGTAAGTGGAACAAGCGTACAAGGCTGTACTACTAGCAGTATTAAAAGTGTTACCGTAAATACCTTACCTCTCATTGCAATTACCGGCAACGCTGGTATCTGTGCCGGTACCTCAGCAAGCTTAACTGCAAGCGGTGCAACCACCTATTCATGGAACACAGGTGCAGGTACTTCTCAACTAGTTGTGACTCCATCGGCAAACATGAGTTATACCGTTACAGGATTTAGTACTGCAGGTTGCCAGGCGAGCGCTGTTCGCAACGTAACAGTAAATGCCTTACCGGTAGTCATCATTAACGGAACCAGCACAATTTGTGCAGGGAACTCTACCAGTTTAACAGCCAGTGGAGCAGCTACATATTCATGGAGTAACGGCTTCACCACCGCAGGTATTGCAGTGAGTCCATCGGTAAACACCTCTTACGGAGTTATCGGAACAAGCACAGCCGGTTGTACCGGAAATGCAACTCAAAATGTAGTAGTGAATGCTTTACCAACCATCTCTATCAGTGGTCAAAAAACTATTTGTTACGGAGACTCAACTTTGTTAACAGCAAACGGAGCTCAAAGTTATACCTGGAACACAGGCTACAACTTGGCTGCTATAATGGTGACACCGTCAGTAACAACGGTTTATACAGTAACGGCTATGAACGCTTCAGGTTGTATTGGAAATACCACAGACAGTGTCATCGTAAACAGCTTACCTGTGATTCTGGTAACCGGACCTTCTGCAATCTGTTCCGGTGACTCAACAATCTGGACTTTAAGTGGCGCGAACACCTATACCTGGAACACAGGATCCAACGCAACAAGCCTTACACTGGCACCTTTTGCTACCTCAAATTACACCATCACCGGTACCAATACATCCGGATGTTTCAGTCAGGTAATAAATACCTTAACTGTAAATCCTAACCCTGTAATAACTATCACCGGTGCGAATGTTATCTGTGCGGGTTCTTCGGCTACATTAACCACTATGGGTGCCGACACGTATACCTGGAGCACAGGTAATAACAGCAACAGCAGCGTGGTAACACCTTTAAATAGCACTTCCTACACGGTATCCGGAACCAACAGTTACAACTGTAGCTCAAGTACAAGCACCTCGGTACAGGTAAATGCAAATCCTGTTTTAACTCTGACTAGTTCCGCTACTACTCTTTGTATGGGCGAAACTGCTACCCTAACAGTTTCGGGAGCAGACACGTACAACTGGACCAGCGGTGACATGACAAACAGTGTAGTAGTTACACCAGGCAGCACAAGTCAATACACCGTTACAGGTACCAATGCACTGAATTGCAGCAGCACTTCTACCATTGAATTACTCGTTTCAGATTGCACAGGCTTAAACGCAAACAGTGCGAATGCCTCTACAATCAAAATGTATCCAAACCCTAATAACGGCGAATTTGTAATGGAGTTACCTGAAAACAATGGTGCCAGCATTACGATTCTGAATGCTCTGGGCCAACACTTAGTAACTACAAAAGCTGATGTTTTTAATCACTTAGATTTAAGAGCTTACAACAACGGCCTTTACTTTATACAAGTAAGTCAAAACAATCAACTTATCTTTAAAGGAACAGTTATTAAAAACTAACCCCTTATATACCTTAAATAAAAAAACCCGCCACATCGGCGGGTTTTTTTTATACAATTTTCATTTTGTAGGCGCAGGCAATCAGTTCGCTGACCTTATTCACTTTTAACTTCTTACAAATATTTTTTCGGTGCGTGGTAATGGTATGGAAACTTAGAAAAAGATTTTCCGAAATTTCCTGGGAAGAGTGCCCCTGAGCAATGAGTTTCAGAATTTCCACTTCCCTGTCGGTAAGAAAAACCAGATCTTCTCTGCTACTTTTATCAGAAAGAATGTTCCCCGCAATCTTCTCACAGAAAAAACGTTGCCCCCTTGAAACCAAGGTCACTGCTTTTAAGATTTCTTTCATCTGACAACACAGCAACAGATATCCATCCACCGTTTCCAGATCCATATAATTCTTGTATTGTCCATCTCCATGGTCTATAATAAGTATCCGAAGGAAAGGGTTAAGTATTTTTAATTTTGTAAGAGACTGAACATTGAGAATAAGCTCGGGGTTGCACAGCAAAATATGACAGCGCTGAACCCGGGCATATTCTTCCACATTGGCCAAGGATTCAAAAGGCGATTCCACAATAAAATCTCCAAGTCCTTCTATTACGTGCTTTAAACCCACATAAACCACATAACTATTTTCGAGTATCCAGACAGAGGTAACCAAGTTAAACTAATATTAAGTAAAAGGAGTGTATAAAATATCCAGGTTCAGATTGGTTGAAGGATATAAAAAGTGATTAAAACCAGGCTTTTTCATATTTCTTTATAAATCTACCGCAGGCAACCTTCTTAATTTCGAACTCTTTAATTCGAGGGAGAGGTGAAGAAAAAATCTGTAGTCAACCGATTTAAATTCATTCTGAAAAGGAGCACTCACTTCCAGTTTGAATTGCAAATTGCAGGGTGAATGTATGTTAAACTCTTTAAAGCTATTTTTCATTCCATCCAGATAAAAAACGGTTCGTTTTTTATCTCTACTCAGAGGCAGGTATTGAAGAGGTGTTTCATTAAAGTAAACAACACAAAAAGGAATTTCAACATATTCAGAATAAGTAAAAACCAGATGTTCCAGAATAATTTTTTCGCAATCTGAAATAATAATTGGAAGCTCTTCCACAGCATTATTTACCAGCAGTATGGGTAATATTTTCATAAACAATCCGCAATATATACGAAAGTTTAATGTTTGAGAAAGAAAGTGCGAAAAATACCTAATTGTAGGTACTGATGATAAGACTTCGGAACAAAAAGCCAAACATTACCTTTCAGGCTTGTCTGATAAGGTTTTTAAGAGTAAGGTAGACTAAAAAGGTATTTTTGAATCCCAGGAGGATTAGACAAAGAGCTGTAAACGCTCGACAAAAAAACGAGCACTTTCAATTTTTATATTTTTTCTTTGCAGAGCTGATTTCTTAATAAGAAGTCCACCCGCCATCAGCGGTCACCACAGCGCCGTTTACAAAACTTGAATCGCTGCAGGCAAGGAATAAGGCGGTTTTTGCAATTTCATCGGCCTCACCCATACGCGGCATTACTGAGCCGCCTATCATACAGCGCTCCGCTCCAAAGGCATTTGGTTTCATGCCTTTACCAATATTTGTATTTACACCCCCGGGCGCAATGGCGTTACAGCGAATACCTTTAAGCGCGTACATAAATCCAATATTCTTGGTTAAGCCTACCACTGCGTGTTTAGAAGCGGTATAGGCTGCACCGGCTCTTGCACCGTAAAGACCGCCAACTGAAGCAATGTTAACGATAGAACCACTTCCCTGTTTGAGCATATAAGGAATTGCCAAACGACACGTATAAAACGGACCGTTAACATTTACCGCCATGACACGATTCCAAAGCTCGTTCGTTAATTCATGTACTGGCACAAAATCATCCATTACACCTGCGTTGTTCACAAGCACATCAATAGTATTAAATGTCGCAACAGTATGCAGAATCATCTTTTGAATATCTGCTTCATTTGAAATATTGCAGACCACCCCAATTGCCTTCCCTCCTTTCGCGGTGATTTCTTTTACCACCACGTCCACGTCCTCCTGTTTCAGATCGGCCAGTACTACGT
>CAZMHW010000172.1:0-3247 GCA_964566105.1 uncultured Akkermansia sp. | reverse complement strand
CAAAGAGCGTTGCAATGGCTTTTCCCATACCCGATGCAGCTCCGGTTACAATAGCTGTTTTGTTTTCCAGTTTTTTCATATCTCTTGTTATTAGTAGTTTATTCCTTTAGCCTTCATTTGTTCCGCCAATTTTGGCGGAATGCCACGGCAGGAACAATTTTTTTGATGTGCCAGATGCCACTTCACCCTCTGCTCAAATGTAGCGTTTGCAGGCATGCGGTTATTATCATGCCACTCTTTATTTAACTTACTCTTCACGTTTTTATCAGGTGTTTTTCGTAATCCACTACTTTCCAGGCCGCATCTTTGGCCGAGGGCTTCACCATAAAGCCTTCCTCTGTCAAACGTCTCGCCTGCTCTCTTACACCACCCGGAAATTTCGGATTAAGTAAGCCTCCTTCTTTCAACACTCTCCAGTAAGGCGCGATCTCCGTTTTCCCGGCCAGCCTGTCTTCTTCCGCAGCACCAGAACTGATCCAGACAAAGATGCCAGTGGTTAAAGGGCAAGTTGTCTCAACCTGGTATTCGCGTGCAAATTTTTTCCGGATAAGATTTACAGTCACCAGTTTACCTTCAGGAATTGTCTTAATATAATCATTCACGATAAGAGGAGTCAAAATAACCATCTTCCCCGGACCCAGCGTTCGTGCCCAACGTTGAGGAATCTCGATAATTTTTGGGTATCCCTCGTGTGGCCCCTCCAGTTTTTCGTGCCAGGATTTTCTTCCTGCTTTTTTTATCACAGCGTTTTGCATTGTTCTTTATATAAGAGACCTCTGTTATGAAAAAAAAACAAAGAGTACCTGGTACAAAATTAAAAGTAGAAAGGGTAGATAGTTATGACAATTGTCAGAAACTTAAATGATTAACAGAAAATAGCAATTGTGAATTTAGAATTTGTAATAAAATCTCAACCCAATGCCGTGTTGCAATTTTAGTTTCGGGTTATTGCCAATGGCTATTTTTTCGTAAGACGGACTGTATAACAACTGCACGTTGAATTTCGAACTCACGTCAATGTTCGCTCCCATGCCGGCAAAAGCCCCCACTGCAAAACCAACAGGCCGTTTAATTGGATAGGAACCTGTATACAAAGCCTGGTTAGCATAATAGGTAAGATCTATCTGAAGGGTATTGATGTAAATATAATTTCTGTCAAACTTAGACAGTGTACCCACAATACCACCCTCGAGTAAAAAATTAAATTTATCATCCTGCCCAAACAAATGCTGAAAGCCAGCCTGAAAAAACAAACGTTGTTCGCCTCCTTTAATGGGAAAAGAGGAAATGGTGTTGGTGATGGCTGGATTGGGATTAGAAGGTTTGATAAGGCTGATCGTAAAATTACCTTCAATGTTGAGTTTGGTACCATTTACATTCACCAGCAAAAAATTCCGGTCGTTTAAAGGAATTTTAAAATTAGCGCCAACTACAATGGCCGGTGTATAATGCATGTTGAATGGCATATCACTCTCCGAAAAACCCCATTGTTTTTGATCTACTCCCAGCGCATCCGCAATATAATCGTGTTGTCCATATCCACCCCCATTTTCCATCACTATTTTTTGATACATCCAGCTATTGAAAAAGGTGTTACGGGTTCCGTAAATATCGAAACCATAACCGTTGTAAGCACTCGCAGAATATTTATTTGCAAAATAAGATCCGAAATAAATCCCGGTAAGCAATCTGCTCTTCCGCGGATGTGATCTAAGTGTTTGATCCGTTGTTTCTTCATCCTGCCCCAGAAGATACTGAGATTGCACCAGCAGGAGTACCATTAAAAGTGCAAATGCGGGAAAGCTGATTTTCATTGGCCTAAATTTAGAAAAAAACAGTGAGCTAAAACACAGAAATGCACGTCCTTAACCTTTTATGCACCCTCTTCCCACCTAACAGAGCTCATTTTTGCCTGTTACGCGTTGACAGGGAAGCCCTTACAATTTTTTCAAAGCATTTAACCCAATCCTTTTGTTTTTGAAAGATTGTTTTTACATTAGATTCACCTCTCTAAAGAAAACATCACATGGAAACAGCTCTTACAGAAATTGCAGAAGTCCACTATGATAGAACGGAAGCCATAGTAGATATTAAGATACTGGAAGGTGTGGAAATGACCCTTGAGAACACGCGTCAGCATTATCATGTGATTAAAAACATGACACACAACGAACCCTACGCAGCGCTGATAGACGCGTCAAATAATTACACAATCGGACCTGAAACACTTCATTATACCTCGTTAGCTGAAACCATTGGAGGAAGAGTTGCCACCGCGCATTACAATGTGAGCCATTCGAATGCATTTACACTTAATGCTTTTCGTTATAATTACAGACCACCGGTACACATAGAATTGTTTGATAATAAAGAAGAGGCCCTGGAATGGTTAAAACAAAAAGTTAAAGCAAAAATTAAAACCGCTTGATTTTGTTGACACTTTCAGATCTTCCTGGCACAGCCAATTAAAATCTCCTTAAAAATAGAGAAACCAGAAAGGGGAAACCCGATACCCGGCCTAAACTACGAATAAAAAAAGGCGGTTATCAGTTTCCCCTGCACACATTTTGGCACCGCATTAACAATCCAATACCAGACACGAAACAAATGTATTATTTGTAACCACAAGTCACATTAAAAGAACATTAGAAATAACAAAGTCTGCTTAGTTTTTTCTTACAGTTTTCATGGCTCGTGCTTTCTAAGCTTATTCTAATTTTGTAAACCTAAAATTCCGTAACTTTATACTTATACCCAATAAACTAACCGGACTGTACCGCACATGAACTTACTCGTAATTGAAGACGAAATAAAAACCGCTGATACACTTAAGAAAGGTCTCGAAGAAAAAGGATATAACGTGCAGTTGGCCTACGACGGCGAACTAGCGTGGAAACTTGCTCAGGAGAATACATTTGATCTCATGGTAATGGATGTGATTATGCCAAGGCTAAACGGCCTCGATCTTTGCCGCAGGTTAAGAGATAGTCAAATCGAGACCCCTATTATTATGCTATCGGCACTTGGTTTTACAGCCGATAAAATCAAAGGCTTTGAATACGGTGCCGACGATTACATGGTAAAACCTTTTGATTTCGAAGAATTACTTGCGCGAATTAAAGTAGCAACCAACCGCAGCACTAAAAAAGCAAATGGACAAAGCACACTGGTTTATGGAAACCTGACGTTGAACTTTAATACCAAAGAAGTTCAGGCGCTCAGTCTTCATTGTCTTCACATCTGTCCA
>CAZMHW010000171.1:0-7358 GCA_964566105.1 uncultured Akkermansia sp. | reverse complement strand
GTTAAGACGTTTGTTGGCTTTTTCCAGATCTGCATCCAGTTTGACACTTTGTGTTTCCAGTTCTTTAAGCTGGCTGATAGACATTACTACTTTGGCATTTGCGTCGGTATTTCTTAAATTGGGTTTACTTGTATTGAGGTAGTTAATGATCTGACCACTCGTGGTATCTTGTTGAGACAAAATAGTGAGATCCATAGTTTGGGTGTCAATTGCTCCAAGGTCACTTAGTTCGTTTTTCACAGCAGGTTCTTTTTCAGTTACCGGATTTTCAACAGGAGTAGGAGTGTCTCCCACAGTTATCTCGTTAAGTCGGCTGAGTGATTCGGTTTCTTTATCCTGGGTTGGCACAGTAGTTGCAGTTTCAGGGCTGCTTACAGGAGTATTTGTATTTTCGACAGGGCTCGTTTTTTTGCTTTCGGCGACTTGCGTTACAGATGTATTGAGAGCCGACAATTGTTTTATACCCTCGTTTTGTTTTCGGATGGAAGCGATCAGGTTGTTTAATTTTTCATTGGTATTGGTCGCATTGTCTGAATTGGATTTTAGTTTTTTCGCGCTCTCAAGCTTATTATTTCCTCCAATAAGATCGGTTTTAAAACTTGGTGTATTGTCTATTATCGATTGGTTATCCTTCAGATCGCTCGTTAACTGATCAATTTCAGTTGTATTGGCTTCGTATAGTTTTTGGTATGATTCCAGTTTTAACTGAGCCAGTTCATTCAGACCTGTATTAACTGTTTCAAATTTTGAATTCAAATTAGGGTCTACCGTCTCGCTTGTAACCGGCGTGGTGGATGTAATCGGAGCTTTGATCTGATAGCTCGGATTTGCTTTGGCCAGTATGGCAATAGCCTGTTTTTGTTTGGCAATAGCTTCAGCCTCTTTTTCTTCGGCGTTGCTGAAACTTCCTAACTTGGCGCCTGTGCTTGTCAGAGAATTGGCTTCCAGTCGGATATCCGCTGCTTTTCTAAAAGCAAGCTTTGCTTCGTCGTTCATTGCTTTGGCCCGGTTGATTTCTGTTTCGGGCGACTTTCCTTCGCGAATTAAGTTTTGAATGTTTTCCTGGTTGGTTAAAATAATAGCTGCATTATCGCCACGGGTAACTTCGGCGGCAGCGGCATATTTTTCATTGGCATTGTTTTCAATTTCTTTTGCCTCTTCCAGCAATTTATCTTTTTGAGCTCCCTTTTTTGTTTTAGCCTCTTCTCTTAGTTTTTGGGCGTTGGCAGTCAGATCATCAGCTTCTTTTGTAATTACCTCGGCAGAAACACCCCTGGAAGAATTACCGTTTTTCTGAATTTCTTCCCTTGAAAGAACGATTTCATCTTTTAGTTTTTTCTGACGGGCGATGGCGTCATTTATTTTAGCATCCGCCTCCACTTTTAAACTTTGAGCTTTTGGATTCTGGTAACCGTTAAAATCAAAACTTTCCGTGTCGTTTGTGTTGAGTTGTGCGTTTAAATTGTCGAGCTTGGTAATGGCTTCTGAGGGTTTGCTCGCGGTAATGGGCTCAAATGTACTTTTAACCACGTCTTCAACTTTATTTGCCTGAGCAAGTTCTTTGAGTTTACCTGAGTTAGCAGCAATCTGTTGCTGATTTAGTTTTTTGGTGTTTTCAAGTTGTTTGATCTCTTTGCTCAGTTGCTCTTTTGTGGTTTTATTTTTAGTCTTTGCCAGTTCAACTTTGTCTTTTGCAAGCAGTTGGTCAATTTCCGTGTTGTAATTGTTTAACTGCGTAGTACTCTCTTCAATAATAGAAGCGTTGCTTTGATCAGCGATGAGTATTTTGTCTTTATATTTATCCTGCAGTGTCTTTTCGGAGACGACCTCCGTTTTAGGAGGATTGGATGTTGTTGCTACCTCTGTGCCAATATTCTCTGAAGTGATTTTGGTAGCAATATCCAGTTCATTTTTAATAGCACTTAACTCCTCATTAAGCATTTTTAATTCAGTCGTATTTTGTGCGATCTGTTTTTCCTTTTCTTCTTTTTCGGTTTTTAATTCGGTGATTTGATTACCCAGGTTTTGTTTGGCGGATTTCTTTTTGGTTTTTCCCAGCTCGGTTTCTTTGTCCGCAATAGCCGTCTTAATTTCTTCAAGATTAGTGGTAATGGAATTAATTACCTCCTGCGTCTCGGTAATCTGTTTTTCCTTTTGTTCAAGGTCGGTCTTAATTGACGCCACTACATTTTCAGATTCGTTTTTTTGAGAAGAGAGTTCGGTAATTTCCTTTTGAAGCTGGTCCAGTTTGGTTAAAGATTCTTTATTGTTTTTGGCACGCATGCTTTTTTCGAGTTCATTGGCATATTGTGAATTAAGTTCGGCTTCCTTCTGTTTGTTTTTTGCATCCTCATCTAAGGATTTAGCAAGACTCAGTATTTTTGAGGCCACGGCCTGTTCGTTTTCAGCGGCTTGTTTTAAAGCATTAGCCTCCGCAATGGCTGTATTTTTTTCATCTTCGTTGGCAATGGCTTCCGCCTTGGTAAGGGCTTCATTAGCTTCAGCAAGTTTTTTATCCGCTTCCTGTTTTTGTTTCAGTCCTGTTTCATTGGCGGCTACATAATCTCTGTTAAGCTGAGCGGCCTCCTGAAGGGATTCCTCCGCGTCTTGTCTGGCTATTTTTACAAGTTGTTTATTGTCCAGTCCTTTTTTAGGATCAGCTGCACCAGTCGTGTTTGTTGTATTTCCCTGATTGGTTTCTGTTGTGGTTTCTTTTTTATCTTTTACTGAAGCCGAAGTTCCGGCTTTGTTGTTTTCCGCCAGGGGAACATCCTGAGCTTTTGACCTGCCATCGTCAACATCGAGTTTGGCTTTTTTCTCAATAACATTCAGGTATTGTAAGTAAGTATCGTCGTTGGTGGTTTCATCAAAATAATTAAGTACTTTGAGTTTTCCGTTATCGTAAGAAATGGTTTGCCTGAAAGGTTTGGACGCCGAAGCCAGTGGCATTGAAACCTGAGCAGATTGCGTTTCCAGTCCGGGAGTTTCTACTGTAAATACAAGTTTAGATCCATTCGGCAGTTCCATGTCGTAACTCCCGTCCTCCTTTGCAACGTAATAACCAACCGAATCCTGAGAGAATAGATCTTTAATCCTGATTGTGCTTTCCAGACTATGGTCGGGAGTTCCTTTTAGAATAGTTCCCTTTACGGCGAGCACGTCAATAGGTCTGCGAGTTGTTTTTACTTTTAACACATCTATTTTGCCAGGAGGGCTTTGCCGTCCTGTACTAAAATAGGCAATGGTCTCAAGTGAATCTGTTACAAATAAAAAGTCATCATCGGGTGAATTGATTGGAAATTCTAAATTCACGGGAGCTCCCCATGTATTTGTTTGTTCGTTGAAAACGCTTTTAAAAATGTCATAACCTCCCATGCTGTTATAACCTTTACTGGCAAAGTAAAGTGTCTTTCCGTCCGGGTGAAGAAAGGGGTAGTCTTCGTCAAATTCTGTATTGAGTCCCTTTACTTTTTCAGGTTTACCATAGGTGCCGTCGGGGAGTTTGGCGGTAGTGTATAAGTCTTTGCCGTTCTCGTCGTTGTCGCCATAACTGCTGAAATAAACCACATTGCTTCCGTTTGGCAGAAACACCACGGATTTTTCTTTTTTCTTTTTGTCGGTACTCGTTTTAAAATCATCGGGCTTTACCAGCAGTTTGCCGCCGATCTTTTTATAATTCCTGAAATAATCATTTTCAGGAAGCGATGTTTTACTCAGCACATCTACATCGGTTAAACTGCTTAACAGGTGTTTTCCGTTCACACAAGCTTTAATTTCCCGGTCTACCTGGTTTTTTTTTAACTGAGAGGCATTCGCCGTTTTTTTGTATTCGTTGTAATTTTTTATGGCCTCATCAAAAAGGTAATTGATGTGATAAGCCTTGGCCAGAAAAAAACGTACGTCTTTAATTTCTTTATCGGGATTGTTGGCAGCGTATTTCAGATAAGGAAGACACTTCTTTTTATCGGGTTCACTGTAAATCATACAAACCCCCAACCTGTAATTGTACTCCGGGTCTTTAGGGAAATTAGCCACTAACTGAGAATACAACTTATAAGCCTGGGTGTACTGTTCTTCTTTGAATAATTTTTCAGCCTCCTTTTTCAGATCCTCACCTGTAGTTTGCGAAAAAACCGGGCAAAAGCTCAGCAGGAGTAAAAAAAACAGTGGTTTTTTTACAAAATTAAGGGTAGCACAATATACTAAGGTAAAAAACCTTAAACTCATAAATACAATTGGTGTAAATTTAATAATATTTAAAAATTGATAAAATATTTTAATTTTAGATATGAACACTAAAGTTCTAATAAAGATGCTATATAGCTAAAAATTCCATAAACAGAAGATTGGAACCTATTTATCTTTTTAAGAATCTACTTTTAATAAATTGGCTAAGTTTATTGTTAAACTTGCCTTTTTTTTTATATTTTTGAAGAAACATAATTCCTTAAAAACGTAAAATGATGAAAAAATTACTCTTATTAAGTTCTGCGGTGTTTGCTTTGCACTTTGGTGCAAGCTCCCAGAATGGAAGACAAGGAACTAGCCAGTCTTCTAGCCTAGGCCAGCCATCTCATGGGGGAACTGTCTCGAGGACAGCTGCTTCTACCCCAACAGTTGTTGTGGATACCTTGCATTATTATTTAAATAAATATTATTTTAAAACTGCCATTAGCAGTGTTACAGCATTTCCATATTATAAGTCTGCAGCCTCAACTGTTACCAATGTAACTCACTGTGGGTCCCGCATTGATGTTCCGGCTGGAGATAGCGTTACTGTGACAGGACTTGAAGCTTATGCAGGGAAGCATCCACAAGGAGCAAATATAACAATTCCAGTGCATTTGTATTTGTGTAATATAAATTCTACTACCGGCATGCCAATTTTACCTCCAATTGACTCAGTGTCAGTTAATGTGGCTGCAGTACCTCTTAGTCCTCCTGGTACTCCTTATCTTATTGGTGGTAACTTTACACATACCACTGTAGCTTCACCAACTGTTGCTGTTGCAACTCCGCACGTTATGAAATCTGACTTCGCAGTTCTCTTCAGGAATTTGTCAACCGTAGCAGGCGATACAGTACGTTTGTTGAGAACAGCTGGCTCTACATTTACTTCAAATAATGCTGCGGTTACAAAATGCAGTGATTTTGAAAATGGGTTCCACTATGGTTACGTAAGGTATAATGGTACTTTTTACAGCACTGCCAATTTCACAACTGCTCCGGGTTTTGGTTTCGGTACTGAATATGAATTTATCATTGCTCCAAGGGTTACCTATCAGATTCACGCAGGACATCTTGCTTCACAAGGAATTCTTTTAGAAGCAGATTCTCTGGTAACACCTGATACCATGTGTACCCGTGAAATCATGACCTTTACCAATACTTCGTCTAAATTCTATGAGCACAGAATGTATAACTTAAATACCTTCTACCGTAAATGGAACTTGTATTCACCATTTCAGGCAGCTCCTCCAGGAGGATTTTCATCTGACTCTTCTATTACCTGGCATTTTGAGTTTTATGATGCCGCAGTTCCTGCAAAGGATTCAAGGGTGTTTTTACCTTATGTGAATAACGAAACAATCACTGCTCAAACGGATCTGGCATTTTACCCTGATTGTTTCACTGCAAACGAATTCAGAGCCCGTTACCGTAAAATGGTTGCTTTTGGTACATCTCCTCAAATGGTGTATAACGAACCGTTTAAAGTATGTCTTCGTTATTGCAATGGAGATACTGTTGGCATAGGCACAGTAAAAGGTTATGAAAGCCTGAGTGTTTATCCGAATCCGGCTGTAAATGGTAAATCCACTATCTCGGGATTACAGGGAACCAATACTCTGGTTATTTATGACTTGCTTGGACAAGTAATTTCCAGCGAGGTAACTCAAAACCCTACCACGTCAGTAGATCTCTCTAAATACCCAAAAGGTACTTACCTTGTAAGAATTGTGAGCTCTGACAATAAGAGTAAGGTGGTGAAAATTATCTATCAAAACTAAAAGAATTTTATTTTGAGTTAAGCCCCACCAGATTCTGGTGGGGCTTTTTTATGTTGTGTATGTTGTTTTTTTTCATAAATTTGTTTATACCCTAAAACAACCCATGAAAAAAGCACTTATTTCTTTCACAAGTCTTATTATGATTATAGGACTTAAAGCTCAGATGCCTATGCGGGAAAGTATTGGCAATTCAGGCTTACTCAGAACATCGTCCACATCTACTCTGGTTGTGGATACCCTCCATTATTATTTGAATAAGCATTATTTTAAAACAGGTTCGTCATTGAACACCTTCCCTAATTTTAAATCTCCCTCGCCCATAACCTCCAGTGTTAGCCACTGTGGTTCGAGATTTGATGTTCCGGCTGGTGAAACAGTGACTGTTACAGGCCTGGAAGTTTACGCCTCTATGCCCATCCAGGGGCATCATGCAAATACACCGATTCCACTTACTCTTTACCTGTGTTATCTCAATAACAATGGACTGCCTGAATTTCCAATCCTGGATTCCGTTTCAGATAAAGTAGGTTTTTTATCCATAGGTTCACCTTCTCTTGTAGGTGGAAATTTTTCCAATTCAGCAGTGTATTCCATGACAAATAATTTTGCTGTATTGGTAAGGGACGTATCACTTCAGGCAGGGGATACAGTTCATATATACAGAACCGAGGGAGCTAAATTAAATAGTAATGTGGATCCGAAATTAAAATACAGCGATGGATATGGTTTTATCAGGTACGGTGGAGTTTTTTACAAGACAACTGATTTTACGGCGCATCCGGGATTTGGAGTTGGAACAGATTATGAGTTTTTAGTAGCGCCACGCGTAAAGTATGAGATCCGGGCGGGTCACCTGGCATCTCAGGGAATTGTATTGCAAAACGATAACTCTCCGGTGTATACTATGTGGACCCGTCAAACCATGACTTTTACCAACACGTCATCGGCGTTTTATACACACCGAATGTATAACCTCAATGCGTTTCACAGTATCTGGAAATTAAACTCTCCCTTTCCTCCGGCTACTTCGGGAATTTTTTCACCGGACTCCGCCATCACCTGGAATTTTGAGTTTTATGACAGTCCACACCACATTGATTCGCGTGTGTTCTTACCCTACCTGAATAACGGAACTATTACCGCTATTACAGATACAGCTTCCTTTCCCGATTGTTTTAAAGCCAATGAATTCAGAGCCAGGTTAAGACCCATGGGCGCTTTTGCTAAAAAACCACAATACATCTACAACGAAGGGTTTACCGTTTGTCTTAAATACTGTTTTGGAGACGGGGTAGGAATCACTGCCTTGAAGCCGGGTGAACACATCCGTTTATATCCTAACCCAGCACT
>CAZMHW010000170.1:0-7399 GCA_964566105.1 uncultured Akkermansia sp. | reverse complement strand
GGCCTCTGTTGTATCGATGGCCGTGGCCAGTTTTTTAAAGGTAAAGTCCTCAAAACCAATCTTATTGATCAGTTCCAGACCATGTTTTACTATTTTTTTCCCCAGCACCGACTGTTCAGGATCCCTTAGGAACAGTTTTTCATTCATTTTTACTTTAAATACGATTTCCATGAGCCAAAAATAACGAGAGTACAAAGATATAAAATAATATTATAACATTTATTAATAATAGTATTACTATCATATTATATATTATTACTACTTTTACAAAAAACAACTATGATCAACGTTTATTTTTATCTGACCAGCGAACAAGACGCCGAAAGTCTGGTTCGCGCGCTTCTCAGGGAGAAACTGGTAGCTCATGCCTCCATTGATAAGGAAAACGTGAGCCTGATGTACGAGAACGACCAGGTTGTTCAAAAACTGGAGTACCTGGTCACCGCCCAGAGTAAAGCCCTGTTATTTACCGCCATTGTTGAATTTGTAGCCAATAACTACGGAGGAAACATTAAAATATACTCTGTACCCATTACTCAGTGCAACGAAACTTTTTCTGAAGTCATCCGCAAACAAACCAAAGCCGTTTTCCAATGAATTCTTTAAAAAAATTACTCCATTTAATAAACCCACA
Organism: uncultured Akkermansia sp.; assembly: GCA_964566105.1. Lineage (GTDB taxonomy): Bacteria > Bacteroidota > Bacteroidia > B-17B0 > Aurantibacillaceae > Aurantibacillus. The sequence goes on along the minus strand of CAZMHW010000170.1, from coordinate 6,765 downwards.
GGGTAAAAACATCTGGCAGATCTACATTCTGGCCCTGTTCCAGGGTATCTTTTACCTGATGGTTCCCCTGGGAATCCAGGCCATTATCACTTACACCATGGCGGGACAACTCTCCGCTTCGCTTATCCTGCTCAGTCTTTTAACCATTACCGCTGTTTTCTTCATTGGCCTTTTTCAACTCTGGCAAATGCGGATTGATGAAACCATCCAGCAATACATCCTGGTGAATGTGGGGATGCGTTTCTCGGAGAAAATTTCGGTTCTAAATCCGTCGCTGCAACTTAACTCCTTTTTACCTTCCAGGATCAACCAGTTTTTTGATGTACTTACCCTGCAAAAAGGCCTGTCCAAAATTCTACTCGATGTTTCCTTTTCCATCATCAGTATCGCCTTTGGACTGATCATCCTTTTGGCCTACAACTCCCTGTTTCTGATCTTCACCGCGGTTATTACCATTGCCTTTTATTTTTTGGTAAGAATCTACGGTCAACGCTCGCTGGACAAGAGTATGTCCGAATCAAAACGTAAGTACCAGTTTGTGGACTGGTTACAAACCCTGTATCTGGGTTTAAGCAAAAGCGATTTGAGTTTTAACAACAGCTACATTGAGTCCAAAACCAACGAAAGTCTGGGTGCTTATGTAACAGAAAAAAAACACCTGTTTCGTTTACTCGACATACAGTATCGGAGCATTCTTGCCTTTAAAACAGTATTTACCGCCTTGTTGCTTTTCACCGGTATCTGGCTGGTGCAGACGGGACATCTTAACATAGGTCAGTTTGTAGCCGCGGAAATTCTGGTCATCCTGGTCATTAACTCCGTTGAGAAATTAGTGATCAGCTTAAAAACCGTGTACGATGTGCTCACGGCAACTGAAAAAATCTACCAGGTGCTCGAGATGGAAGAATCGCAGGGAGACCGTGAACGTGAATCAAAAACCAAACACGAGGTCCTCGAAAAAAATCTGATCTCCACCATTTACGCGCACAATTACACCCGCAAGACCCGTCAACTACTCTATGTGCTCCTCTTTCTGGGTATTGTGATTATGTTTTTGCCCTGGACTCAGTCGGTTTCTGCCAATGGAAAATTATCTACCTTAAACCCCAGTGAACGTCCGCAGACCATTCCATCGCGTATTTCGGGGAGAATTGAAAAATGGTTCGTAAAAGAAGGTGATCCTGTAAAAAAGGGAGATACCATTGCTTTTATTTCGGAGGTAAAAGAAAATTATTTTGATCCTAAACTCATTGAGCGTACCCAATCTCAGGTAAAGTCCAAGGAATCGTCCATCCGTTCTTATGGAAGTAAAGTAAACGCCATCGATTCGCAGATTGAAGCCATTAACTCCGCCTTACTCATCAAAACAGAGCAGGCCAGAAACAAAGTCATTCAAGCGCGTACAAAAATGATAAGTGACAGCGCTGAATACATTGCCTCAGAAAACAATTACAAAATAACCGAAGAACAATTTAAGCGTTACGAGGGTTTATTGGCAAAAGGTATTATTTCGAAAACAGATTTTGAAAACCGGAAAGCTAAAGTACAGGAGAGTTATGCCAAAAAAATATCTGCTGAAAACAAATGGTTAAACAGCAAAAGCGAACTGATGAACGTGGAGATAGAGCAAAACGCTATTCGCCAGGATTACAATGAAAAACTTATGAAATCTGAATCTGATAAGTTTTCCACGCTTTCTTCTTTGTATGACGCGGAAGCCAATTTAACCAAAATGCAAAACGATCTCACCAACTACATCATCCGGAATAACTTCTACTACGTAGTAGCGCCGCAGGATGGTTACATTACTACGTCCTTTGTACAAGGTGTTGGCGAAATTGTAAAAGAAGGAGCTCCGCTCGTAAGTGTGGTACCTAAAAACAGTTCGCTTTCGGTTGAATTTTATATTGAACCTATGGATATGCCTCTGGTGCATAAAAACATGAACGTTCAGTTAACTTTTGACGGGTGGCCTGCCTTTGTGTTCTCCGGTTGGCCGGGAGTTAGCTTTGGAACTTACGGGGGTACTATTGTTGCGATTGACCGGAACATCTCCTCCAATGGAAAATTCAGGGTGCTGGCGGTTCCGGACAAAGAGCCATGGCCGGAGGCTTTACAGGTAGGCGGCGGTGTAAAATCACTTACCCTGCTTAAAAACGTACCGGTGGTGTACGAAATCTGGAGAAGAATCAATGGATTTCCACCTGAATTTTATCAATCCTTCTCCCCCGCAGAAACCAAAACCAAAAGCGATGAAAAAAAATAAACTTGTTTTTATTTCTCTCCTCTGTTTTGTGAGTATGAGCATTCGCGGACAGGAGAAAATCCGTTTTCATTATTCGGATTACATTGGCATTATTCTGAAAAATAACCCAATGTCTGTTGCGAGCGAAAACACTGCCGCTTATGGCCGCTTAAAATACAAAGCTGCCCGGGGAAATTACGATCCACTGATTAACGGCAGTGTTCAGGAAAAACAATTAAACAACACATATTATTACACCAGTATTCAGGGGGAGGTAAAACAAGCTCTTTTCACTTCGCAGTACCTGAAATTAGGCTACGAATACGGACAAGGTGATTTTATTGATCCGCAACGTTACACCTCGTCCTATGGTTTGCCGTATGTGGGCATTGAAGTAGGTTTGTTGCAGGGAATGCTCTTTGACAAACGCCGTGCCGAAGTGTTGAGTGCCAGACATCAGGTAGATTATTACGAGGCAGAGAGAAAGATCGCGCTTAATAATTTGTTGTACGAATCTTCCCTCGCCTATTTCGACTGGCTTTTCAGTCAGCGTCAGTACAACCTGTTCAGTTATTTTTCGAATCTTGCCAGGCAGCGTTTTGACGCTGCAGCGGAACTGGCCAGATCGGGAGAAAGGCCCGCCATTGATACACTGGAGGCTGACATTCTTTTACAAACACGTTTGTTGGATTTGCGGGCCGCGGAGTTAGAAAACACAAAAAAATTCGCAGAAATAAATACCTACCACTGGAACTCGGCAACGGAGTCTTCGCGTTTGGACAAGGAGTTGCTGGTAACCGATTCCCTGGAAAATTATTTTGAGAAACTGAAAGAACTTGTGGGCAAGTATTCTCCTGGTGGCGCCGCTACCAATCCGGTTTTACAACAGTACCAGGCGAAAAAAAACATTCTGGAGGTAGAACAAAAACTTAAACGGGAAATGACAAAGCCCCGTCTGGATGTGAACTACAATTTTTTATCTTACAACAGCGATTCCTATAACCCTTATTTCCGCTCTAACAATTACAAATGGGGGGCCAGCCTGTCTTTTCCTTTATTATTGAGAACCGCGCGGAACGAATACAAGATGGCGCAGTTAAATACCCGTAATACCCATCTGGAACTGGGGAACAAAACAAATGAACTCCTCATCAAACAAGACCTGTCGCGACAAAACTTACAAATTATCTCCGAACAATTACAACACGCCGATAAAACGGCCCGGTTCAGCAAACAACTTCTGGAAGCGGAGAAACTAAAATTTGAAAACGGAGAAAGTTCCCTTTTTATGCTCAATACCCGTGAAAATAAATGGTTGGAATCTGAATTAAAACTGGCAGAGTACAAATTGAAACTCATCAAGACCCTGATGTATATGATTTATCTGAACGGAAACCTGGATTACAAAATTTAAACATGAGAACCCTACTGATCACACTTTTTTTAACGAGTCTATTTGCATCGCGGGCAAACGACACCCTTTTTAAACACCTTTCTTTTGGTAAAGGGAAAAGCGTGATTTATGGCGGTGCGGGGCGAATTGCCCGTTACAAAGAACTCCGCTTCAACCGAAACGAAACCGATTTTACCGGTGGAACTCCGTTCTTTGTCTTGGGACTGGATCATTGTATTCATCCAAAAGCCAGTAATGCTTATCTGGGTGTTGGTCCCTACATTTCCTTTTGGTCTAAAGCAAATAAAACCAACAGCTCAGACTATACACGTTTAGATAACCGCACTAATTTTTTATTAACGGCTTTAAAACTCAGTCACCATTACAGTTATTTTGTAAGAAAACGTTTTGATCTCTCTACAGGTTACCTGGTGGGTGCGCGATACAAATTTGCATCTACTTCCAATGCCTCTTCTTTTGGCACACCAGGTAAAGAAAACCTCGCCCTGGTTGTTGGCATCAGTGTCACGCTCAGGTATTATGTAGTTCCCGATTTGGGCGTTTACATGGAAGCCGGCATAGGACACAACATCAGCCTGCCAAACATTGGCCTGTGTTATCAGGTTGGTAAAAAGAAATAAGTCTTTTGACTACAGCATGGTTACCGGACATACATAGTCCGTCAGTTGAAATTTGCCACTGTTTTTCAGAGCGGTAAATCCCCCTCTTACATCTACCAGATTGTGATACCCCTTTCCTTTAAGAATGGAAATAAAAATCATGGAGCGGTAACCTGCGGCACAATGCACGTAGTAGGTTTTACTTTTATCCAGTCTGAGATTACTCTGACAAATATAATCCAGAGGTTCATTTATGGCGCCTACCAGGTGTTCGCTGTTAAATTCACTTGCTTTACGCACATCCAGTATTTCCTGTTCGCCCTGCAAAGTGGCTGCGTACAGATCATTTGCGTCGATGGAACGGATAGAATCAGCAGTTCTGTTTTCGGCAGTCCAGGAAGCAAATCCTCCTTTTAAGAAACCAAGGGTATTGTCGTAACCCACGCGGGCAAGACGGATGACCGCATCTTTTTCTTTCCCTGGCTCAGCGACAATTAAAATGGGATGATCCACCGAATCAATCAGCGTTCCGGCCCATACAGCGAAACTCCCCTCTATGCCAATGTTGATGGAGCCAGGGATAAAACCCTTTGCAAACACCTGAGCGTCGCGGGTATCGAGAATAATGGCGTCGGTTGCATCCGCAGCTTTCATAAATTCATCCGGACCAAGCGCCTTCAGTCCTCTTTCTACAATAGTATCCAAAGCCTCATATCCTCTGATGTTGAGCAATACGTCCTGTGGAAAATAAGCTGGAGGAGGCATCAGGCCATCCAGGATTTGTTCTTTAAATTCTTCTTTCGTTAGTTTTGGATTCAGGGCATAATTCACCTGTTTTTGATGACCGAGTGTGTCGGTTGTTTCTTTGCTCATATTTTTACCACAGGCGCTGCCCGCACCATGACCAGGATACACAATCAGATCGTCACTTAACGGAAGAATTTTAGTGTGGAGAGATTCGTATAAATGTCCGGCCAGTTTATCCTGCGTTAATTCCGCAATTACTTTTTGAGCCAGATCGGGACGTCCCACATCACCAATAAACAACGTATCTCCACTAAACAAGGCTTTCTCCTCACCCGCTTCGTTCTTAAGCAGATAACACGAACTTTCCATGGTGTGCCCGGGCGTATGAATCAATTTAATTTCACAGTCCCCGAGTTTAAAAATCTGACCGTCGGAAGCAATCAGCGCCTCAAAGCCCGTTTTCAAAGTGGTTGGTCCGTACACAATGGTAGCGCCGGTTTTTTTGGCAAGATCTACATGTCCGCTTACAAAATCGGCATGAAAATGCGTTTCGAACACGTATTTTATCTTAGCGCGACGGTTCTTCGCCATTTCAATGTAAGGTTCTACTTCACGAAGCGGATCTATGATCGCGGCTTCTCCGTTACTTTCAATATAATAAGCTGCCTCAGCAAGGCACTTGGTATAAATCTGTTCTATATACATGAGCGTTTGTTAATTTTAGTATAAACTTAGAAACAAGCGGAAGCCTTTATCATGAATTTTTTATTAAAATGCTTTGAGTTAAATAAAAAAAGCGGCCGACTTCAAATCTTACTTTTGAGCTTCAGACAATTATGCATAACTTAGTTTAAGTACTTGCATAACAGAATTAATTCATCTTTTAAAGACATTAAGAATTATGCCCCCTCTCGCACACACTACCCCAAAAGTAATTTGCTACCATTGCGGAGAAGACTGCAAAGAGCTCACTATAAAAGTAGAAGAAAAACCCTTTTGCTGCGAAGGCTGTAAAATGGTGTATGAGATCATTAACAAGAACGGTCTGTGTGATTATTACGACATTGAAAAAAATCCCGGAATTTCACAGAAAATAAAGGTGAGGGAAGGTAAATTTGCCTTTCTGGATAACGACGACATTGCGGCCAAACTGGTGCACTTTGCGGAAGGCACTCAAAAACACGTTATTTTTTATTTACCCCAAATGCATTGCAGCAGTTGTATCTGGCTGCTGGAACATTTACCAAAACTAAACAAGGGGGTAATCAATTCGCAGGTTAATTTTCTTAAGAAAGAAATTACCATTGTGTTCGATTCCGAAAAAGTCAACTTAAAAACGCTGGCTGAATTGCTAAGTGGCATTGGTTACGAACCGCACATCAGTTTAAACGACATTAACCATTCCAAAATAAACAAATACGACAAAGGCCGTTTGTACAAAATAGGTATTGCCGGTTTTTGTTTTGGAAACATCATGTTACTTAGCTTTCCGGAGTATTTTTCGAATGGAGAGATTGATGAAAAATTATTAAAAACGGTCTTTAGTTTTGTAAATCTCGGTCTGGCTATTCCTGTATTTTTTTACTGTGCCTCCGAATTTTTCACCTCTGCCTACAAAAGTTTAAAACAAAAATTCCTGAACATTGACGCCCCTATTGCTTTGGCAGTACTGATAGCTTTTGCAAGAAGTGTGTACGAAATTTGCACCTTTAGCGGAGCAGGTTATCTGGACTCCATGAGCGGGATTGTTTTCTTTATGC